>CAYRBL010000308.1:1668-4721 GCA_964422385.1 uncultured Bacteroides sp. | reverse complement strand
AAAAGATAAATTTAAAGGAGTAAAAATAGCTATATTTTATAATTTTATAGCAGAGTTTGAAATGTTAAGACAAGTATTTGGCGCAGAAAACTTGACAAATGACCTGGAGGAATTTAATACAACTAATAAAAATATAGCTTTGCAAATTGTATCGGGCAGAGAGGGAATAAGTTTAAAAGCTGCGGATCATTTAGTATTTTTTAATATTGCATTTTCTGCTGTTAGTTACTTCCAGGCCAAAGACCGATTAACAACAATGGAACGAAAAGAGAATACTATTTTTTGGGTATTCTCAAAAGGAGGAATTGAAGAAAAAATATACAAATCAGTACAAAACAAAAAAGATTATACACTATCAACTTTTAAAAAAGATTACAATGTTAGAGCAACAAATACAAAAGAAAATTACGACCAAGCTGGAGCAAGAGGGCTACTTCGTGCTTAAGATTATAAAAGCCAATAAAAATGGTTATCCCGATTTAATTGCTATTAAAAATAATATTACTACATTTGTTGAAGTTAAACAACCCAATGGTAGATTATCAGAATTGCAAAAAGTTAGAATACAAGAGTTAAGAAGTAAGGGCATTAACGTTAAAGTATGGACTGATTATGATACAGATTTCAAAGAACATTAAATTAGATTTAACATTTGAGCAGCAAATATCGCCAAATGGTAGGCCAATAAGGTTATCCGGGATTGCAAAAAATTTACAAGTTGCAGAAAAATTTATTGAAAAATCATTCAAAAATCATTGGATTTATACCTTTAAATATTTGGATGCTTATGATGAATTTGTAAGTTTTGAATTTGATTATAACAATAAATTTGTTTGTAAATTATGAAATATTTATTAGTGTTGGCAGCTTATGAATTTATAAGAAGTAAATTAATATGGTTATGGTATTACTTAATTAAAAAAGGAACAAAATGACACCAAAAGAAAAAGCAAAAGAGTTATTTGATAAAATGTGGTTAAATTTACCTACACAATATGGATATTTATATTGTAAACAATGTGCATTAACAGCAGTTGATGAAGTGCAAAGATTAATTAAAGATTTAAGTACTTGTAAAAATAGATTTATTTATATTGTAGATGAAATGAATTATTGGGAAGAAGTTAAACAAGAAATAAAAAAATTATGAGTGGAGGAGCATTTGAATACACGCAATATAACATCACGATGATCGCTGATGAGATTGAAAAAGAGATAGAACGCAATGGTCGTGCTAAAACTAGAGACGAATTAAAGAATGAAGGTTGGAGAAATGATGAGTGGTATGAGAAATACCCAGAGGATCTAAACTGGTATAAGTATCCAGATGAAATCATTGAGAAGTTCAAGGAAGGTGTTGAGATACTAAGGAAAGCATATGTGTACGCTCAACGAATTGATTGGCTATTATCTGGTGACGATGGAGAAGAAACATTTATAGAAAGACTAAAACAAGATCTAAGTGAACTATGACACTAAAATATTTTATAAAAGACCTTGATTTTTTAAGAGTATACAACTCTCCATTTAAAGCACCTAAACTAAAGTTTTACTGTGGTAAGATAGCTATAGGTACACCTTATTTTTATCCACGTAAATGGGTGAAGGGTACACCTAAGTTAATTCATGATGCTGTTTTAAAGCACATAGAGAAAGAGAAAAGATATAACGAACTCAATCCTAATCATGCAAGAACTATAAAGTCTTATGATGAACTATATGAGGAAAGAAAAAGTTATTCCTATGCTGTTACTAAAAAGATAGGTTTCGACTTTGTATCATTAGGTTGGAAGACTAAGTGGAGAAGTAATGATTACAGATTTGAATGGAGTCCTATGATTAGCTTTGTATTCTTTAAATGGCAGATAGCTGTAACATTTGTAGCTCCACACTTAGACCATTATTGGGAGTCTTGGTTATACTATACAAGAGAAACAAAATATATAGCAAAAACAACAAAAGCAAGATTAGCACTTTGTAGAAAAAAAGCACCACAAACTTGGACTAGACATAGTGATGGTAAAGAAGAAACAACTGATTACTATAATTTAATACTAAAAAAGAAATGGCTGATATAAGTAAATGTACAAATCAATTTTGCAAATCTAAAGATTATTGTTATAGATTTACTGCAACACCAAATAAGTTTAGACAATCATACGCAGATTTTACTTGTGAGGATGATGAAATAAATTGCTCCTACTTTTGGAGTAATGGTATTGACTCTATCAAATGTAAATTAGCTGGGGTTAAACGTGATGGCGAAATATGCAATTTAGATTACTGTACCTATCCAAAATGCATCCAAGATAGTTACTGCCCTAAATGTCACCAAACTGATGGAGTGCATAAAATGGGATGCGCAACAAGAAAAATAATATGAATCCAAACGAAAAAGCAAGGGATTTAATTACTAAATTTAATCACGAATATGATGCAGATAAAAAAGAATATATTTTATACCAGGATGTTGCAGAGAGCATACGTTGCGCTTTAATAGTTGTTGAAGAAGTTAGAACATTTCATAACAATTTATTTTATGCTTCTAAAAACAGTATATTTGATATTTATTTGGATAATGTTAAACACGAAATTGAACAATATGAAAATACAACGTTTTAAACCTATCGTAAGAATAAAAAGAGTAATGAAATTTTATTACATTCGTGGAATTAATTCAGAGCGAATTAACAATTTATATAGAAAAATATTAACAAGAGAGCAAGTAAAATGCCGAAACCAGGAACAATAAATAACCCTTTAGGAAAAGGAGGATTTGCAGAAAACCCACAAAATAGATCCCGAGGAACTTGGAGTAAAGATACTTCAATTAGCTATTGGTATAATTATTTAATTAGATTAGATATAGAAGCTTTTAGAGACTTTCAACCTGGAACAATGGCTCAAGAGTTAGCTTATGCTGCTGTTTTAGAAGCTAAAGAGGAATTAGCATATTTAAAAGAAGTAACAGACAGAACAGAAGGCAAAGCATCACAAGCAATAGATGTTACTTCGGATGGAAACGAATTAAAGCAAACTATTATTAAGTGGGG
>CAYRBL010000308.1:0-1568 GCA_964422385.1 uncultured Bacteroides sp. | reverse complement strand
ACAAATTACAATCCTGCTTTACCGCTTCATATTTCCTGGGATGATAACGTTAACCCTTATTTACCTTGTGGTATATTCCAAATTGAAGGTAAGGAGTTACGAATGATTGATGAGATAAGCGGAGTATCACCAAACAATACAGTTAAGGCGGTATGTAATGAGATTATTCGTAAGTATCAAGGCCACGATAGCGGGATGTTTGTTTATGGTGATGCTACAGCCAACAAATCAGATACAAAGCTTGAGTATGGTTACAATTTTTATAGATTGATATTAGACAACCTGGTACAATTTAAACCAAGAAATAGAGTACAAGCCAGCAACCCTAGCGTTGTGATGAGGGGTAATTTTATTAATACTATTTTTGAAAAGAATTTCGATGGTATTAGAGTTGTTATAGGTGAGAATTGTAAGACTGCGATAAGCGATTTAATAGGGTTAAAGGAGGCAAGCGATGGGACAAAACTCAAAGAAATGGCCACAAATCCACAGACAGGAGCCAGGTATCAAAAAGTTGGGCATTATTCAGATTTATTTGATTACATTTGTTGCACTGCTTTTAGTGTTGAATTTCAAAATTATCAACGAGGAAGTAAAAGTCTAGGAATTTCAATAGGTAGAAACAAATCAAAATCGGGATATTAAAATATGTACTACATAGTAAATAAAAAAACGGGGCAGATTGCTAATTTTGTGAAAGTTAAAGAAGCTGCTAGGTATATGAAGGATTTAAAACAAGATTTTTCAGCAGTTACCAAAGATGAAACCATAGAACTTTGTAATATATTTGCAAGGTATAAGAATAAAATAAGCATCGATTATGAGTTACCTAAATAATAAAGATTTCCTTTTATTGATCCAGGATGTTAACCTGCAACAAATAATCAATGAAAATGAGGCAATCAGACAACAGGCCGAACTAACAGCGATTGGTGAGGCACGTTCCTATTTAATTCAAAAGTATTTGTTTGATGAGGAGTTGGCTAAAACAGGAACCGCAAGAGATCCGCAACTATTAAACTACATTATTGATATTGCTTTGTATCACTTACATAGCAGAATTGCTCCTCGAAACATTCCAGAAATACGCATAACTCGTTACGAGAATGCAATAGCTTGGCTTAAAATGTGCGCTCTTGGTGAGGTAACTCCTAAATTAACAGTACAGCCAACAACAGGTCGATTTATTCAATGGGGTAGTAACGAAAAAAACACAAACATTTACTAAATGGCATCAATTAAAAATATACTACCAAAAGGTTTTCTTTGGTTTGGGCAACCAAATGTACCGAACATCTTAAGAAGCGAAGAAGCTAAATCGCATTTATCAAAAACAACACTTCCGGTAAGATTAGCACGTATAAAGCAAGATACCCTATCTTGGCGAACAGCTTGTGAAGAAGCAGAGAGACCTTTTAACCCTTTCAGAGTTAGAATGCAACAAATCTACATTGACACAATTTTAGACGGCCACGTTAAAGCTTGTGTGGAACGTAGAAAGGATTTGACAATGTTAAGAGATTGGCAAATTGTAAATGCCAAAGGTGAGGTTAACGATGATGTTGCAA
>CAYRBL010000307.1:0-4733 GCA_964422385.1 uncultured Bacteroides sp. | reverse complement strand
GACCATAATTGCTGCTTTTGATAATAATCCAGAAAAAGTAGGTCGTGTTTACGCTGGCGTACAGTGTTATAGTTACGATCGTATGCAAGAGATCATTAAAAAAGAAAAAATCTCTATTGGTATCATCACAACTCCTGCAGCTGAGGCTTCTAAGGTAGCTCAAGATTTAGTTATCTCAGGCATTAAAGGTATATTAAATTATACTCCTGCTTCTGTAAATGTTTCTCCTCATGTTTATTTAGAAGAATACGACATGATTACTTCCTTAGAAAAAGTTGCTTACTTTGTGAAAAACGGAACTTCTAAGTAACAAAGAATTATGATTAATATATAACTGATGTTTTTAATTAAATATTTTTATTATTCATAATTTATTGCCTGCAATCTACTGCTTTAATCTAATAACTGCCAAAGTGAAAATATTCAGAAGCCTTGAAGATATTAAAGATATTAAGAATGCTGTAGTAGCTACTGGATCTTTTGATGGGGTTCATATTGGGCATAAAGTAATTATTAACCGCCTGAATAAATTAGCTAAAGAGATAGATGGAGAGTCTGTTTTAATTACTTTCCATCCGCATCCTCGAAGGGTTCTTTATCCAAATACACAAGGTAAAGATTTACTTTTAATCAATTCTCAAAATGAGAAAATCGAACTTTTGCGCAAAGCAGGTCTTGATAATCTTATAATTCTAGAATTTACTTTAGATTTTGCTCAGACATCTTCTTTAGATTTTGTTAATAATATTTTGATTAATAAAATCCATGCAAAGAAGATAATTGTTGGGTTTAATCATTTCTTTGGGCATAACAGGGAAGGGAATTATGATTTTCTTCATACTTTAGCGATTGATCATGGTTTTGATGTAGAGGAGATTCCTGAACAAGATATACAAAACGAATCTGTAAGCTCTACTAAAATTAGAAAAGCTTTGCACGATGGCGACATTCAAAGGGCAAATGCATATCTGGATCATCAATATATTATGATTGGCAAACTTACTCCAGGTAGCGAGATGTGTTATAAATTAGGATTGCCAACAATGAGTATTATTATTGATGAAGATATAAAGCTTATTCCACCTGAAGGGGTATATGCTATTAGTTTAAGTTGTAAAAATGAGTATTATAGAGGTATGCTTAATATACGAAATTCGTGTACTAAATATCAACCTTTGCATCCTGATATTTGCATAGACATTCATCTTTTTGATTTCGAAAAGAATTTTATTGATGAAACCGCTATTATTTTCTTTCATAAAAAGATTAGAGAAATAGTAAATTTTAAGGATAACGAACACATGAAAATTCAATTAACCAAAGATAAATTAATGATCGATGATTTGATTTATTAAACCTTAACCATTATGAAAACTAAAATCAGGGTGACATTTCTTGGAACAGCAACTTCGATAGGAGTGCCTGTTATTGCTTGCGACTGCCCTGTTTGTACTTCTACAGATAAAAAAGACAAGCGTTTCAGAGCTTCAGTTTTGGTGCAAATTGGCGAAACAGCAATAGCTATTGACTGTGGTCCCGACTTTCGTATTCAAATGATACGCGAGAATGTTCAAAATCTGGATGCAGTTATTTTTACACATGAACATCGCGATCATATTGCCGGTTTGGATGACATTCGTGCTTTTAATTATGTTTTGAATAAAAAGATTGATATTTATGGTTGCGAACGAGTGATGGAAGCTATTGTTACAGAGTTTCCTTATATCTTTTCTGAAAACGTAAGGTACTTTGGTGCTCCACAATTGGAGATTCATAAAATAACCTGCGATCCTTTTAATATTAATGGTATTGAGATTATCCCTATTCAGGTTTTGCATGATAAGTTGCTTGTGTTGGGCTTTCGTATTGGCGATTTTACGTATATAACTGATGCCAGCTATATTTCGGAAGAAGAAAAGCAAAAGATTAAAGGTTCTAAGGTGATTGTGCTAAATGCGCTTCGAAATTCCAAACATGTATCTCATTTCTCAGTTGCAGAAGCTGTGGAAATATTACAAGAACTTAAACCAGAGCAGGCATATCTTACACATGTAAGTCATTTTATTGGTTTGCACGAAGAGGTAAACAAAAAGCTGCCTTCTTTTATACAATTAGCTTACGATAGTTTGGTTATAGAGGTTTAATTATTCCTTTACAAATTTTCTTACGATAGTTTCTTTAGTTGTATTTATTTTAAAAATATAGATTCCTTTTGGATAGGTCGAAATATCTATGGTTGCTTTCTTATTAATATTATTTGTATAGATGCATTGTCCAAGTAGATTTTGTATCTCTATAGTATGATTATCGTTATAATTTGTTTCTACTGTAATCATATCTTTTGCAGGATTTGGATATAATTTAATTGTATTATCTAAAATATTATTATCAACAGCAGTTATTGTACCAAAAATACTTTGATAGTTTTTTGCAAAAGAATATGCACCATTACAGTTAGCTGCAGCATCCCAGTTGATACTCCAGGTCATCAAGCCTCTTAAATTAGGGTAGCCATTTGCATTCGACAGGGTGTAAGAGCCAGGTTTAGGACCTGTTCCCATCAAATATTTAAGTGCTGATTTTACAATTAAGGTATCTGTATATCCACCTCCAGCTGCTGAGGTGCAGGCAGGTAAGCCTACAGCAATTTTAGTAGCAGGTAATCCTGCAAACATTCCACCGGTAGTATTAAAACCATGTATCGTTGCTTCTGTCATCGCAACTATAAAATCAGCAGTGCCTTGTGTGTAAATGTTTCCATCTATCCCGAGCATTGTTCCACTATTGTAAAGTTGAACTTGCAATATGTCGATTGAATCTTTCAATGCATCTATTATTGGCAGGTATCCTCCCCATATGCTTCCAAATCCTGATTGTCCGCCTTGTACATAAGCTGTTTCGGGAGCCATTGTAAGCATTAGTTTTTTATTATTTGAAGTACGGTAATTCATCATTATTTGTTTAATTGCATCTATCAGGTTAATCATAGCAGTACTTGTGGGTGAAGTAATGGTTCCACCTGAAATTAGAATAGAGTTACCGCTTTCGATATCAATGTCGATGCCATCAAAACCATAAGTGTTGATGATGGTGCCCATACTTGTAATAAACGCATTTTTATTAGCTGGTGTAGTAAGATCAACAACGCAGGTGGCTCCTCCGATGCTAATAATTACTTTTTTGCCTTGATTTTGCAAAGCCTGAACTTTTGATATAAAAGTGCTTTGCGACACTACATCGGGCACAAATACCATATTCATATCGGTAAATGAAGTTGGGGTAGCAAAAGCTATTTCGATAATGTCGTATCTTGAATCAATCTGATCCAATTGTATGTATGGCGCGTTTGCATCATTCCAGTTGTGCCAATATCCTATTAAAGAATGGATGGTTTGAGTTTTGCCACTTAATGTTATTAGAATGAAAAGAATTAAAACAATTAGTTTTTTAAGTATTTTTGTTTTCATATTAAATTTGATTTTAAATAAATGTTTTACAAACATACAAAATATTTTCATACAATAGAGAAATAATATGTATTTTTTTTAAACTTAAATAATTAATGCTAATTTTTATTTGTATCGTTGATGCGTTTAAATTTATGTTTAATTGTGTTTTACCTAAATGACATTTGTCAATTCTAATATGACACATCTCAATATTTTGCGCCTATTATTTGATTTGTAAATTGATATAAGCTATTATTATAACATTGAACATTAAAAATAAAATAGTTTGTAAAATGATATATAGTTCTTTAAATAAAAATTAGATAAAGAAATTATTTTTAATTTAAAAAGATTATTTAGTTTTATGTATATAGGTACATTATTACCTAAATAATAAGGTACTTTATTACTTCATTATTATTTATACTTTTGCCTTGTTAATTTCGTAACAAATATTAATGATATACTTTAAAACTATATTTTATTTTTAAAATAATTATTTATCTAACAAATTATTTATGAAAGTATTAACTTTTCATTTTGCCCGTAAATTAGGGCTAAAATTAGTAGCAGTTCTTTTATTTTGTATGTTCATATTTGGACAAAGCTTTGGACAGACTGCAGGAATCTTGTCCTTTACAGTAAATCCTGTTTCGTATACAACTTCTACGTATACGAATAGACATTTTGTAGCGGCATGGATAGAAGATTCAACTTCTAGCTTTATTAAGACTAGAAACAGATATGGAAGCGCTGGTAACTGTAGTAGCCATTTAGTTAATTGGAAAGCTGCATCACCATCACAAAGTGTAGTAGATGCAACTACTGCTGCAACTTTAACTAGTTATGCTCCATTAACATTTACATGGGCTGCTAATGATTTAACTGGAACAGCTCCCTATAATCTATTACCAGATGGTAATTATACAATTTGGATTGAATATGCTTGGGACGATGCTAGTACTGCTGAAGATACTATTTCTGTTCAATTTACAAAAGGACCTACTGCTGTGAGTTTCTCACCAGCAGATGCACCTAATTTTACTGGAATGACATTAACTTGGACACCAGCAGCACAAATAAGTGTTACAACGTCTTCTCTTGCTTCAAACAATCAGTATATTGGTGCTCTTGTTAATGTCCCTTTTACAATTGGTACTGGTACCATATATAATAATAATGTATGGACAGCTCAATTATCTGATGAAAATGGAAGTTTTGCAAATCCTGATAATATTGGTACTTTAGTAAGTACAACAGCAGGAACAATATCCGCAATTATCC
>CAYRBL010000306.1:1785-4736 GCA_964422385.1 uncultured Bacteroides sp. | reverse complement strand
TTCGCAGAGAACGCAAAGAAATTATGAAAAATATTGCGTACTTTTGCAGAAATAAATCATAAATATTTTGCAAACTTCAGACCTTACTAATCATTATAAAGACGATAGCCGCTTTGAAAAACTAATAGCGCAATTGAAATCGGGCAGCAAAGCACGTATTCATTTGAAGGGCCTATCCGGTTCGTCCATATCGCTGGTATCGCACGCTATTATTGATAAAACAAAGGGTAATCATCTTTTTATTTTAAGCGATAAAGAGGCTGCCGCTTATTTTTATAATGATATCGAAAACCTTTGGCAGGAAGCCGAGGAGGATTATACAAATAAAAAGATTTTATTTTATCCTACTTCTTATAAAAGGCCCTATCAGGTTGCCGAAACAGAAAATGCTAACGTGCTGTTGCGCTCGGAAGTGCTCAACAGGCTTAGTTCGGATGCCGAAATGGTAATAGTTGTTACGTATCCCGAAGCTTTGACCGAAAAAGTTATTATAAAAAAGAATTTTGTTAGAAATATAATGAAGCTCAAAAAAGGTGAGAATGTAAATCACGACTTTGTGAGCGATCTTTTGATAGAATATGAATTCGAACATGTAGATTTTGTTACCGCTCCCGGACAATTTTCGATACGTGGGGGTATTATCGATGTGTTTAGTTACAGTAATGATTATCCGTATCGTATAGAGTTTTTTGGGGATGAGGTGGAGTCTTTAAGAAGCTTTGATCCCGTTACCCAATTGTCGGTTCAGCATTTAGAAACGATAACTATTATTCCAGATATACAGCATCACAAGTTTAGCGAACAAAGAGAAAGTTTGCTCAATTTTATAAATAAACCTGCAACGCTTTGGATTGATAATATTACGTTTGCATCCGAACGTATCGACCTTGAATATGAAAAGGCAGAGAAAGCTTTTGCTGAAATAACAGTGGATACAGGTCATAAAAAGCCTGCTGAATTATATAATACCGGTCAGGTTTTTTTGAAAGAACTATTGGATTTTTCGATTATAGAAACTTCCACCACAAATGAGTTGACCAAAAGCGAAATTATTTCTTTTAATATCTCACCTCAGCCTTTATTTAGTAAGAATTTTGAGCTTCTTTTCTTAAATTTATTAGAGAATATTGATAAAGGTTTTAAAAATATTATTCTTTCTGAAAATCCAAAGCAAATCGATCGTTTGCATCGTATTTTTTATGATATAAATAAAGGTAAGGAGCTTCCCGGATATAGTGCAATGAAACTTAGTTTGCACGAAGGTTTTATTGATACTGATAAAAAACTGTGTATTTATACCGATCATCAGATATTTGAAAGATATCATCGTTTTAAGTTGCACGATCAGTATTCGACCAAAGAAGCCATTACCATTAATGAATTGAATGAGCTTAAACCTGGTGATTTTGTTACACATATCGACCACGGTGTAGGGCGTTTTGGCGGACTTGAGAAGATAACTAATAATGGGAAGGAGCAGGAGGCAATCCGACTTATATATAAAGATAACGATATATTATATGTGAGTATACATTCGCTGCATCGAATCACTCGGTATAGCGGTAAAGAGGGGGCTTTGCCATCGTTGAACAAACTTGGTTCGGCTGCCTGGCAAAATCTTAAAAATAAAACCAAGCAAAGGGTTAAAGATATTGCAAAAGACCTCATTAAACTATATGCTGAACGCAAAGCAGCCAAAGGACATGCTTTTAGTGGTGATACTTATTTGCAAAACGAACTGGAGGCATCCTTTATATATGAAGATACTCCAGATCAATTGAAAGCCACTAACGATGTGAAGAAAGATATGGAGGAAAGTTTCCCAATGGATAGGCTGGTTTGTGGTGATGTAGGCTTTGGTAAAACTGAAGTTGCGATACGTGCAGCTTTCAAATCGGTGAACGATAGCAAACAGGTAGCGGTACTGGTACCTACCACTATACTGGCATTGCAACATTATAAAACTTTTGCCGAAAGGCTTCAGGATTTCCCCTGTAGAGTTGAATATATTAACAGATTTAAGACGACAGCACAAACAAATCAGATATTAAAAGACCTTGAGGCTGGTAAAATAGATATATTAATAGGTACTCATCGCATCGTAAGTAAGGATATTAAGTTTAAAGATCTTGGTTTGTTAATCGTAGACGAAGAGCAGAAGTTTGGGGTATCTGTAAAAGAAAAACTAAAGCAACTAAAGGTAAATGTTGACACGCTAACCCTTACTGCAACGCCTATTCCGCGTACCTTACAGTTTAGTTTGATGGGTGCACGCGATCTTTCGATAATAAACACGCCTCCAGCTAACAGATATCCTGTGCACACAGAGCTTCATGTTTTCGAGGAAGAGATTGTACGTGATGCTATTATGCATGAGGTTTCACGTGGAGGACAAGTCTTCTTTGTTCATAATAGAGTACAGAATATTATGGATATTGCAGGGATGATTCAGCGTTTAGCACCTGATGTTAAAATATGTGTAGGGCACGGACAAATGGATGGACATAAACTTGAACAAATAATGCTTGATTTTATAGATGGGGAATACGATGTTTTGCTCGCAACTACTATCATTGAGAACGGTTTGGATATTCCTAATGCAAATACTATTATTATAAACGATGCTCACATGTTTGGATTGTCGGATTTGCATCAATTAAGAGGGAGAGTTGGGCGTAGTAATAAGAAATCTTTCTGTTATCTGATGGCCCCTCCTCTATCAGTATTAACTGAGGAAGCGCGAAAAAGACTTAAGGCTATTGAAGATTTTGCAGACATTGGAAGTGGTTTTAATATAGCGATGAAAGATTTGGATATACGCGGTGCTGGTAATATTTTAGGGGGAGAACAGAGTGGTTTTATCTCTGAAATTGGTTTTGATATGTATCATAAGATACTTGATGAGGCCATAGCCGAGCTTAAGGAATCAGATTTTAAAGGATTATACGAAG
>CAYRBL010000306.1:0-1685 GCA_964422385.1 uncultured Bacteroides sp. | reverse complement strand
AAAGATAAGTTGTCATTAAGTTTTAATGGTATTTCTAAAATTAGTCAGGCATTGGATATAATGAGGGGGATAAATCAATAATTACGAATTACGAATTACGAATTACGTTGGGAAAAGTGCCTAAAGTACTTAAAGTGCCTAAAATGCCTAAAGTTTTTTTAAAGATTAAGAATTAAAAATAAATACATATTTCTTGAAAGCCCTGTAATTGCTCATCTTTTTGAAAAAATGGTCGATTAGAAAGGGGGAAGAACGAGTTAGAAAAATAAAAGGGTCAATTAGATTTGTGAAAGGTTCGATTAGATTATTGTTAGGGTCAATAATATTCTTGTCAGCATCGATCAGATTCCTGTCAGCATCGATCAGAAAGTTGTTAGCATCGATAATATTTGTGCAGGACCGACTAGAAAAGGGGATATTTGAAATCTTAGCAATGTTAGGAGCAATTAGATTTGTGTTAGTATCAATCAGAAAATTGAAATATTAATGGATTTTTTATTAAAATTGAATTGTTTTTTTTAAATAATAAATGGTTTTAAAAATCACAACTCCTTAATGCTTCTAAGCTGCTCAGAGACCTTTGGAGATGGGAGTAAGACAAAAACCTTATGGCTGAATTTTTATTACACAGAGAAAAAACAGGAGGAGGCACAGAGTTGCACAGAGAAAATGTTGTTAGGCGAAATTATAGGACTTATGGGACAATTGGGACCTTTGGGTAAAATTGATGATGGGAAATGTAAAAATGTAAAATAGAATTAGGAAAAGCGGTTTGGTGGGAGTTTTTTTATTAAATAATATTGTTATAATTAAATAAAAGAGTAATTTTACACTTTTTATTATTTTAAACCACTAAAGAAAAACCTATGAATAATAATAGCATCATAATTGACAACATAACAAAATCTGATTTTGAAAACAAACAAATTAGAATAACAAAAGAGAATAAATATTTATTACCTAAAGAAATTATAGGGAAACCTGTCACGCACAAATTAATATTTATTTTTAATAAAAATGAATATACTGTAAATTATACTATAGGATCAAAAGATGGAAAGTCTCGAAGTGGAGTCTTAAAATTTAATAATGAACTAACTTTTGAAATCCTTAATATTAAATATGGAAATATTTTGAATATTTCTAGTGATATACAAAATAAATTCACAATTGAAAAGAGATAAATACACTGGTCTATTAGGTTAAGATTCTAAAAAATAATAAATATGGCATTAATAAATTGTCCAGAATGTGGTGTAATGGTTTCAGATAAAGCATACCATTGCCCGAAATGTGCTTATCCAATAAGTAATTTTGTCCCAACACAATCAATAGACATTAAAGAACAGATTGCTGAAAATAAAATGTCTAATAATAATTCTCACGAAAACGATGTTAACATTAAGACTTTACTTTTAATCTCTAATAGAAAAAGCGAGGGACTCGCAATATTATTTGTACTAATATTTGGTCCATTTGGGTTGTTTTATACAGACTCTTCAAAAGCAATTAAGCTGATATTACTAATGGCAGCAGTAATGGTATTTCTTGCTGTTTTTATTGCACAAAAAAGTGAAGATAATTATTTAACATTTTGTGCTTTTGATATTATAATATTTTGGATAATTAGTCTTACTCAAGTAAGTGATACTGTTAAAAATTTCAATGAATCTTTAATAAAAACT
>CAYRBL010000305.1:0-4740 GCA_964422385.1 uncultured Bacteroides sp. | reverse complement strand
AATTATGAATAGGAAAGTGCCTAAAATTTGAAGTTTGAAGTGAGCTAAAGTTCAAAGTAAAAATATGCGAATTTTAAACTTATATTCTTATATTTTGTTTTTCCTTTCTAATAATTTTAATAAATAAATACAATGGCTAGAGTTAGTATATATCTTAATTTTCCTCGCAATACGGAGGAGGTTTTCAATTTCTATAAATCAGTTTTTGGTGGTGAGTTTGGCAACGATGGTGTCGCTCGTTTTGGGGACATACCTGCTAATGATGGGATGCCGGCAATTGCTGAAGAGGATAAGAATTTAATAATGCATGTTGAGTTTCCTATTTTAGGTGGGTTTGTGTTGATGGGCACTGATGCTCCCGAATCGATGGGGTTTAAAATAAATTTTGGTAATAATGCTTATATTAATCTTGAACCTGATACTAAAGTTGAGACTAAAAAATTATTTGATGCTTTGAAAGAAGGCGGAGTAGTTGAAATGGAATTGCAACAAACATTTTGGGGTGCTTATTATGGCAGTTTAACCGACAAATATGGTATAAAATGGATGTTTAATTGCACCGAAAAATAATAAAATAATCTTATGAGTACAAATAACACAATTATTACAATACAGGCAATCATAAATGCTCCTCTTGAGCAGGTTTGGAAATGTTGGACAAGCCCTAAGGACATCGTAAACTGGAATTATGCTTCTAATGATTGGCATACTACAAGTGCTGAAAATGACTTGAGAGTTGGAGGGAAATTTACCTACAGAATGGAAGCAAAAGATGGTAGTATCGGCTTCGATTTTTATGGCATTTATGATCGAGTTGTTAAAAATAGCGAAATAGAAATCTTACTTGGTGATGGTAGAAAAGTTCATATTTTGTTTACTAAAGATGGTTCAAAAACTATCGTTGAAGAGATTTTTGATGCTGAAAACACCAATCCAATAGAGCTGCAAAGAAACGGATGGCAAGCTATTTTAGATAATTTCAAGAAATACGTAGAATCAAAATAATATTATAAAACATAATAATGAAAAAACAAATTATACCGTGTTTATGGTTCGATAAACAGGCTGAAGATGCTGCAAAATTTTACACATCTGTCTTTAAAGATTCAAGTATTGATTCAATAAGTAGGTTTGGGAACGAAGGCAAAGACGTTCATGGGATGGATGCAGGAACAGTATTGACTGTTGAATTTACTTTAAATGGACAGAAATATGTTGCATTAAATGGTGGTCCTATTTTTACATTTAATGAGTCGGTTTCCTTTCAAATATTTTGCGATACACAAGAGGAAATAGATTATTATTGGGAGAATCTTAGTGAAGGTGGGATGGAGCAACAATGCGGATGGCTTAAAGATAAATATGGTCTTTCGTGGCAAGTTGTGCCTTCGATGCTTCCTGAACTGATGCGAGATCCAGCAAAGTCGGATAGGGTAATGAAAGCTTTTATGCAAATGAAAAAATTTGATATCGAAAAGCTAAAACAAGCATAAGTAAACAATAATTTCTTATATAAATAAAAAAACCTGTCTCTTTATAAATAGAGTCAGGTTTTTTTATGCTATAGTTATTAATTTATAAAAGTTATTAACATTTATTATACTTCCCATTTTACTTTCCAAAACAAAAATAAATACTACTTTTACACATTATTTTAATACAATAAATATGTCGATAAAACTAAGAAACGCAACTAAAGCAGATTTGCCTGAAGTACTTGCTTTGATACAGGAATTAGCTACTTACGAACGCGCACCACAAGAGGTGACGGTTACTTTAGAGGATTTGGAAACGGATGGTTTTGGTGCAAAACCTATTTATACAATTATTTTGGCTGAAGAAAACGAGCAGATTTCAGGGATGGCTTTTTACTATTATGCCTATTCTACCTGGAAAGGGAAGTGTATATTTTTGGAAGATATCATCGTTAAAGAACCTTTGCGTGGCAAGGGTATTGGCAAATTATTGTTTGATGCAGTGGTGCTGAAATGCAAGGAAGAAAATGCTGCCCGACTGATGTGGCAGGTGTTGGATTGGAACGAACCTGCTATAAATTTTTACAATAAATACAATGCAGTTTTAGACCCTACATGGGTAAATGGCAAACTTACAGCCGAACAAATTCGAGACTTTAAACCTGCTTAATTTGCATTTTTAGAAGACTCTATATAAAAAACTATTAATCTTGACAGAATAACTATCTTGTATGACAGAATAACTATTCTGCTCGACAGAATGTATATCTTGCTTAACAGAATGTACATCTTGCGCAACATAATATACATCTTGCTGAACAGAATGTATATTCTGCTCGACAGAATAACTATCTTGTGTGACAGAATGTATATCTTGCATAACAAAATAACTATCTTGCATGACAGAATAATTATCTTGCGTGACAGAATAATTATCTTGCGTGACAGATTATGTATTTTGTGTAACAGAATAACTATTCTGCGTGACAAAGTAATCATTTTGCAAAGTGTTTGTATTTTACACTAAATTAATATTGCTTTGTACTGATTAAATTAAGAAAAATACTTTTAGTAATCAAAGTTCATTTGTCTCATGATTTTTTTATTAAATAAAATTGACATTTAATAAAAATAAGTATCTTTGTAGAAATAATAAAAACCAAAATGAAGCAACTATTTATACTTCTTCTATTAATTAATTTAATGACTGGGCTAGTTAATGCACAGCAGAGTATAAATAATTTGAATATAAATAAGCATCCAGAAAAAATACTTACAAAGGAAGATTCTCTAAGATTAAAAGTGGATTCAGAATTAAAAATTTCGACACCAATTTTGGGTTATCGTTTTGTAATATTTGGCGATTTTGATGGTGATCACATTACAGATACTCTTATTGAAAGATATACGGATTCCACATCTCAAATTGAAGCTCCTAAATATTATGAAAACCCAGATACTAATTTTGATTATTTTGATATGGCTTACTTAAACGAATATCTAGGAAAAGAATCATTTATAGAATGGAAAAAATTGAATATAAAACTTAGTGGTGGTCAAATGGGATTTCATTATATTGAGAACTGTGGTGATATAAATATGGATGGAAAAGATGAATTGCTTGTAGTTAACCAATGGCCTGATATGTCGAACTTAAATCATGCATATATTTACACATTAGAGAAAAATAATTGGACAGAAATATATGCAATACCCGTTTGGGAATGGCAGTTTCCATTTACTCCTTCTGCAAGTATGATACCAGGTATGTTTGGCAATTTTGAATATGGTTTTACTCAAAATGACACTATAGATAAAGAATTAGAAGATTCGCTTAAAGCATTTAAGTTCATAACCTATTATCCCGATCATTCGATAGAATATAGTGGGATGAATCCATTTCGTTTTTATGATGATGAAAAAGCAGAAAAAGAATTTGAAAAAATTGGAGACCAGGCTTATATTAAAAAACATTTTAAGAAAGTTTACATAAATGATTCATTATATTTAAAAGAAAATAAAAATCCTTCAATTTTATATAAAGTAGAAGAATTTATTGATAGTGATGGTAAAAATGAGATACTATTTCCTTTTGATGACCCAGCTGAAATGGTAACTATCAGAATTTATATAAATCATCCTAAATCACCTTTTAGAAAAAAATATAAAAAATTATTACATAAAAAACAAAATAAGAAGTAAAACTTATTAACAACTCTTATTTATCCAATACCTCAAACCATGGACAAAAGTATTTTTACAGATAAAAAACACACACCTAATACTAATGATCTGGAATTAGCTCTGGGTGCAACCTTTGATTTATGGAACAAAGTAGCAGCATACACTCATCAAAAATATCCTGCTGCGATAGACGAATGGAGCTATCCTGGCGAAAAGTATGGTTGGAGTTTTAAAGTTAAAGATAAAAAACGAGCGATTGTATATCTGTTGCCTCGCGATGCATACTTTAAAGTTGCGATGGTATTTGGTCAAAAAGCAGTAGATGCAATTATGGAAAGTTCAATTTCGGATGCAATCAAACAGGAATTACAAGCAGCAAAAGCCTACGCCGAAGGCAGAGGAATACGTATAGAAGTTAGAAATGAAAGCGAACTAAAAGATATTTTTACTTTAATTGATATAAAAATATCTGTATAAAAATATCTTTTGTAGTACTTACTTTTTAAACATATTATTTAAAATCCCCGTGCTCTCCTGATCAGATATAACATCGTTTTCGGTTGGCGGATACAATCTAACTTTCAATAATTTGTCAGCAAAAGGACTTATCCCTTTTATAGCAGTATAATTTGCAAAAAAAGCATCTTTTGCAATCCTCAAAAAGTTATCAGAACCTAATATCTTTTCCATTTCAAAAATGTTTTCGCTAAGTTGCAAAGTTGTATTATTGAATTTGCGCAAATAAACAACGCCCCCTAATTTATATACATAAGCGATACTATCGAAACTAATAGTCTGTTGTTTTTTATTTACAAATACGACGGCTTCCTGCCTTACCACTTTATCGTTTACATAATATACCTTTTTGCAAGGCAATCCAGTTTCAGAAAAATTAACCCAAAGACCACTTCTAACATCTGCTTTATAATTGCCCGATGTTTGTAATTTGCCATCCGAATTAAAAATCTGAGATCGGAAGAGCGTCGTGTAGGGAAAGAGTGTTAAGAGCCGTTTAGATAGCGATGGTGGGCGGGAGATATTATAAAAAAAAGAGAACAAACTAGTCAGTGTGTCATGTGTA
>CAYRBL010000304.1:0-4760 GCA_964422385.1 uncultured Bacteroides sp. | reverse complement strand
TAATCTAAAAAAAGATTGTTTACAATTGTAAATTGGATTTACTTTACGATTTCAATAATTTTATTTAAAACAATAGCATTACTCAAGGTAATCTTGCAGATGTAGCTTCCTTTATTTAAAAAAGAAATATCAAACATAAGCTTTCCTTTATTAATATTATTTAATTTAAGAACACTTCTGCCCAATATATCGAGCACCTCAACAGTATTAATAGTGATACCCTCGTAGGTTTCATAATAAATATTCAGGACATCAGTAGAAGGGTTTGGATAAATAGTAAGTTTATTATTTATAATATTAGGATTGGTAGCGATGCCCGTATTTGTGGCGCAACCTTTATAAAAAACAAGACCACCTGCCTGGTTTCCTACAAAAATATCAGGATACCCATCGTTGTCGATATCGGTAATTGCCACACCCGAACGATTGCCTTCGTCGATACTATACTTTGTATTGTTTTCAATATAAAAGAGGGTATCGGCAAAAGAGAAATTACCGCTAAGGTTATTATCTATATTTTTATAATAATAAATCTTGCCTTCATTATTACCCACAAAAAGGCGGGTTTCATTCGTGGCAGTCCTGAAGAAACAAGGGATGCTATAGCCATAATTCGAAACATTAAAATTAGTAACATCCACCCCACCCAAGCTGTCGGTGACCAAAGTAAACGCAGGATTATTGGCAGGCACACCTGTATTTTTATAATAATAAAGATTCCCTTTCATCGCTGTAATATTCCCCTGCCCATCTTTCCAGATTTTACCACGGTTGCCAATAATTAAATCGGGCAAACCATCTTTATTTAAATCGAAGAACTGAGGGGCGGCGTAAGAACCAACATTTATACTTTGATAATTGCTTAGACTTAAAACAAAATTAGGAGTGCTACCAACAGGCGCATTGTTTAAAAATAAATACATACTACCATCCGAACTACCTACAAGCATCTCGGCCTTTCCATCGTTGTTTATATCAGCAAAAGCAGGGTAAGCACCCAAAATATTAAGAGCAGAAATGCCTGCAAAATCTCTTGTGATTAATTTAAATTGAGGGTTCGTTAAGGTGCCAATATTTTTAAACAAAGCAATACGCGAACTAAACTTCGACACCAGATATCCCAACTGAGAATAAGAAGTATCGCGATAGCCAATATTGCCAATAAATAAATCTTTCAAACCATCGTTATCGTAGTCGAAGAACAC
Organism: uncultured Bacteroides sp.; assembly: GCA_964422385.1. Lineage (GTDB taxonomy): Bacteria > Bacteroidota > Bacteroidia > Bacteroidales > JACABE01 > JBAXLO01. The sequence continues at coordinate 3,555 of CAYRBL010000304.1, read as the reverse complement.
AGGATAAGCACCAGTGCCCACGTCAATCATTTCGTCCTGGAAAAGATTTTCTTTAACAAAATTAAAAATAGGAGCAGTATTAGTGCCCGTATTTTTATAATACCAAACACTCTTGAAAGACTCCGAAGTGAGTTCGCCGGGATCGTATGGAGAAACCAATAAGTCCTTTTTACCATCATTATTTACATCCACAAAACTTGGCACAGGAAAAGAAACCAACTTAACAGCACGGCTATTGAAAGGAAATACCGTGTCCTGATTACTGATGTGCGCCTGAACCAAACTACCATTATTTGTAAGCTTAATAAGATTGGGATAATCCACATCACCTATGAGTAAATCCTTTTTACCATTATTATTAAAATCGGCAGCTAATAAAGTAGAGCCCGAATGCTTGGCAGGATAATCGGATTTAGCGCTAGCAGATTTTGTAGGCTGGCAGGTGTCGAGACTTAATACATTTGAACTTCCATTTTCGGCAAAACAACCCCAACTATTATCCACCATCTGGAACTTTAAGGAATCGGGGATGCCAAACAATTCCATCGAAAGATTCTTATGATAATTTACAAACTCGCCAAGCACCCAAAAGTTGAGAATATCTATATCCCCATCATTATCGATATCTGCAAATACAGGGAAGTCTTCAGTTAAGCAGAAAAGATTGGTATTTGTAGTGCCATACAAGGAAAGAATAGGGTTTTTAACCAGTTTAAATTGGAGTGTAGTGGCTGTCGAAATGTTTTTATAAACCTTAATGCCGCCCGTAGTATATGTAAAAATATCTTCCTTGCCATCGTTGTTATAATCCACCAGATTTGCCCAGCTATGCATTGTAGGAAAAGCATGTGCATACTGAGGAGCATAGGTGTAGGCAACAGAATCGGGAGTGCCATTATTTATAAAAGTAAGAATACGATCGCCATGCTTATCGAAAACAAAGAGATCTTTTATACCATCATTATTTAAATCGATAGCCGAAAACTGGCACGCATTCATACCACCCGTAAAAGGGTATAGATATTGCTTTCCGAGGCTATCTTTAACAATAATATTATTATTCTTAACAAAACTATAATCGTGAGTCTGACTAATACAAAAATTAATCAGAGAAAGAAAAGTAATACAAATAAAAAGGAGTCTTTTCAACAGCTTTAAATATTAAATACTATCAAGCAATGCCACCACAAGGTACTCAGCATCCATGGCTACCTGCGAAATTGAAGCAGGAATATTGTAACAAGGAGTAGAGAAAACCTTAAGTTCTTTATCCCTTACAACGTCCCAGTGCTTGGAGTTTACATGACGCGCACCCATCTTTTTTATCTCGGCAGCTTCTTCTGCATTTTCTCCTATTGTTACGTCAACATCGTGTAATATCTTTGCAATTACCGCTGGAGAAATGCACATCGCACCAACTGGTTTGTTGCGTTCGACCATCGAAAGGACAGCGTTTCTTACATCTTCCAGAACTTCGCAATTAGCTCCTTTGAATGCAAATGTAGAAAGATTTTTAGCAGCACCGAAACCTCCAGGGAAGATCAGTGCATCGTAATCGGCAGCATCAAACTGGTCTAAAGCTTTGATATTTCCTCTGGCAATTCGTGCTGATTCCACCAACACATTGCGCTTTTCGTTCATCTCTTCACCACTTAGATGATTGATGGTATGATGCTGTAGCATGTCGGGGGCAAATAGGTCGTATCCCGCGCCATTCTTATCTATTGCTAACATTGTAAGTACGGCTTCGTGGATTTCGCTGCCATCGTAAACGCCGCATCCGGATAAAATAACTGCAAACTTTTTCATACTATTATTATGTTATAAGATTCTTTTTTCATTTTCTTTTGGATAATCCAACGAATAATGTAGGCCACGGCTTTCTTTGCGTTCCATCGCCATCTTTATTATTAAATAAGCATTAAGGATAAGATTTCGAAGCTCGCAAATCTTTACAGTAAGTATTGACCTATCGTATAGTTCTTCTGTTTCTTTATGCAAAATATCCAAACGATCCAAAGCCCTTTTCAACCTAAGGTTGGAACGAACGATGCCAACATAATTCGACATTATCAATTGCACTTCCTTTAGTGATTGCGTAATCAATACCATTTCCTCGTTAAGCACCATGCCTTCAGCATTCCATTCGGGTATTTCATCGTTGAAAGCAATTGTTTTTATAGCTTCTATCGAACGGATACTAGAGCGATGAGAGAACACCAACGACTCGAGCAATGAGTTAGAGGCAAGCCTGTTTGCTCCGTGAAGCCCTGTCGAAGAACATTCGCCCGAAGCATAAAGATTAATAATAGAACTCCTGCCCCATTCATCAACCTTTATACCTCCACAATTATAATGAGCAGCAGGCACAACCGGCATCATATCTTTAGAAATATCAATACCAATACTCAAACATTTTGCATAAATAGTCGGGAAATGATTTATAATATCATTTTTATTTAGATGACGACAGTCCAAATATACATAATCATCACCACTTAACTTCAACTCATTGTCAATAGCTCTAGCAACAATATCTCTTGTGGCAAGTTCGCCGCGACTATCATATTTAAGCATAAATTCCTTGCCATCCATCGTCTTTAATTTCCCTCCAAAACCTCTTACTGCTTCTGAAATAAGGAAAGAATGTTTTTCGTGAGGATTATATAAAGCAGTTGGATGAAATTGAACAAACTCCATATTCTCAACCTTGCCTTTAGCACGGTAAACCATCGCAATACCATCGCCGGTTGCAATCAAAGGATTGGTAGTTGTATTGTACACATTGCCATTGCCGCCAGTAGCTACCAACGTAACTTTCGACAAATAGGTATCTATGCTGTTAGTAACCGGATTGAGCACATAAGCACCATAACACTGAACGTTTTCTGTTTTTTTATTAACCTCGATACCTAAATGATGTTGGGTAATAATATCTACAGTAAAGTGGTTCTCGATAAGCTCGATATTTGGATGTTTTTTTATGTTTTCCAACAAAGCGCGTTCAATTTCGTTGCCTGTATTATCTTTATGATGAAGCACTCTATACTCGGAATGGCCTCCTTCTTTGGCCAAATCAAACTTACCGGAAGCTGTTTTATCGAAACGGGTGCCCCATTCGATGAGTTCTTTTACGCGTTCGGTGGATTCGGTGATGGTAATTCTAACTATTTCTTCGTTGGCCAACTGGTCGCTGGCAATGATGGTATCTTTGATGTGTTTTTCGTACGAATCGGGGGTATACATCACAGCAGCAATGCCTCCCTGTGCATATTTGGTAGAGCTTTCTTCGGCTGCGGCTTTGGTAACAATACATACACTACCGTATTCGGCCACTTTAAGGGCATAGCTTAAGCCTGCGATACCTGAACCTATTACCAAAAAATCAACTTTTTTTCTCATTAGTTATATTTAGAATTATTTTTGATTGAGATGACAAAATTACACTTAATTTTATGATTTATGTATTAAAAAGTATTAATAAAAATTAAGAGGATGGTTTTATTCTTTTAGGAGGTCTTTTTTTTTAATAAGGATATTTTTTGTCTTAATGTT
>CAYRBL010000303.1:0-4772 GCA_964422385.1 uncultured Bacteroides sp. | reverse complement strand
ATTTATATATCACTTAAGTTCTTCCTGTCCACATGTGGCGCTTTCTTATACTCAGTAACCGAAATACCCGTAACGGTTTTGAATTGATTGGAGAGATACTGCACACTGCTATAGCCCATCATAAAAGCAATTTCGCTAAGCGTCAGCTCGCCATACTCTATTAGTTCTTTAATCTTTTCAATTTTGTTTAAAATAATATATTTTTCTAAAGTATAAGGTTCATATTTCGAAAATAAAACAGAAAGATGCTGATAAGAATAGCCAAGTTTTTCAACCAGATAATCAGAGTTGCGAATGATAGAGTTCATGTTATTAGCATAATGTATAAGCTCCACAACAGCTACTTTAATCTGTTCAATTAAAATTAAATCTTTGTTTTTAACTAACTCAAAGCCGTTATCTTCTATTATTTTTTCGATAGTAGCAACGTTCGTCTGCTCATCATCATATACTATGTCGGCTTCACCTAGCAAAATACGCTCAACAACTATACCCTTCTGCTCAAGCTCCTGCTTGATAACTCGGATACAGCACTTGCATACCATAAACTTTATATGTAAGGTTTCGCGAACAGTCATTTTTTTTATTTAAACTACAAAAATATACAGAATTTTTATATTAATATTGCTGAATTTCGTCGTGAACAAATGAAATCTCGATGCCAGCCATCCTAAACATCTCTTCTGATTCAGTACCTACATGATATTTTCGCTCACAAATTACTCTTTTTATCCCACAATTAATAATAAGCATAGCACAAGTGCGGCAAGGTGTCATTCTGCAATAAAGTGTTGCACCCAATAAGGAAATTCCTAGCTTAGCCGCCTGACAAATTGCGTTCTGTTCGGCATGTACTGTGCGCATACAGTGCTCAGTTATACTAGCATCCTCATGAACTACCTTCTTAAACAAGTGTCCTACGTCATCGCAATGAGGCATTCCCATGGGAGACCCAACATATCCAGAAACCAACACTTGTTTGTCGCGAACAATTACACATCCACTGCGCCCTCTGTTGCAAGTTGCACGCTTGGCCACGGTGTTGGCAATCTCTATAAAGTACTCATCCCATGATGGTCGGATGTATTCTTCTTGTTCCATAATCTTTTTGTTTAAAATTAGTTTTCTATTATATTTAAAATCTTTTCTAACTGAGAATATAACACCTCAATCGAACTATCATTGTTAAACGTGTAATCAGCAAGCTCAATGCACTTCCTTAAGTTCTGTTTGTTAGGATCAGTAGCATTCATTTCGCGAGCTTCGTTCTCAACAAAGGTACTAAAACTGATATTGTCTGTTTCCGAGTTGCGAAGTACAATACGTTCGTAACGTTTTTCGGGAGAAGCATCTATAGCAAACAACACAAAATTATCTTTCTCCCTTAACGAATCTATTTCGCCTGGAGTACGAATGCTTTCAATAACACAATTTTTGCCACTTTGTTTAGCTTTGTAATAAAGTTGGTCAGTAACATAAGAAGGGCCGTGAAAAGCACGGAGCTCATTCGCTACAATCACCATACTGTCACGGTTTACAGGCATGTTTTTCTCTTCAATCTTCTCGATCAAATAAGACCTTACCGAAAAATGTGCAAAGTTTTTTTTCGCTATTAAATAATCAACGATAGTTCCCTTGCCTGCACCTATAGTGCCTGTTATTCCGATTATAAGCATTATGTTTGTTATATTAGTTTGCAATATTTATTTGTTAACAAAAGTAACAAATTAAAGTTAAACCAAGAAATAATTTTACTTTTGCAGAATAATTTTAAAAATAAACAATGAATGATATATATCCTCTAAAATTTGAACCCATTTTTAAAGACAAAATTTGGGGTGGCGAAAAGATAAAAACCAAACTTGGATTAGACTTCGATCCTTTACCTAACTGTGGTGAGGTGTGGGCGTTATCAGGAGTCGAAGGTAACGCATCTTGTGTTACAAATGGTTTCTTAGAAGGAAATGAACTCAACGAATTGGTTGAAGTTTTCATGGGCGACCTTGTAGGTGACAATGTTTATGCAAAATTTGGGAATGAGTTTCCAATTTTAATAAAGTTTATTGATGCGAATGACTACCTTTCTATTCAAGTACACCCCGATGATGCACTTGCTGCAAAAAGACATTCTACTTTTGGTAAAAATGAAATGTGGTATATCATCGATGCTGATAAAAATGCAGAATTGATAACAGGGTTTAAACATAAATCAAATAAAGAAGAATACTTAAAGCATTTAGAAGACAACACACTTAAAGATATTCTAAATGTAGAAAAAGTTAGTAAAGGCGATGTTTATAATATTCCAGCAGGCAGAGTGCATGCTTTAGGACCTGGTTTGCTTTTGGCAGAAATACAACAAACTTCCGACATCACTTATCGTATTTATGACTGGGATAGGCTTGATGTCGAAGGCAAAGGCAGAGAGTTACACACCGAATTGGCTTTGGATGCAATAGATTTTGATTTTCATAACGACTATAAAACAAATTATCTTGATAAAACCAACGAAACAGTAACCTTAGTTCATACTCCTTTCTTTAACACTAATATTATTAAGCTAACCCAACCTATTTTAAAGGATTACGAAGAGTTGGATTCCTTCGTTATTTACACTTGTACCGAAGGTGAGTTTGAGTTTATATATGATAAAGAAAAAATGATCATCCAAAAAGGCGAAGTTGTGTTGATTCCAAACATTACAAATAAGATTGCTTTAAATCCATTAAAGGCTTCTACAATTTTAGAAACCTTTATTATTTGTTAGCTTTAAAAAAATAATTATTTTTCAAATATCAACATATCTGTCTTTTAAAAATAAAATAAATATTTTCAAAATTAATTAATATTTAAATACATTTTACGATAGAATTAATTAGTATATTTGCAAAAGATATGGAAAAACAAATGAAAAAAATAATCTACCTAACAAATATGTCGTGTTTGTTGATTCAAAGGCAACTATTGGACAACAGACTTGAGACAGCTAAGTTATACAACAAAAAGATTGTCGCTTTTCTTTGGGATGCCTACAAAAATGGCTACAAAGATTATACGGATTCTTTTAACGACAAGAGCATCTTAAAACTTGTCGACCTTGGCTTTATAACAATTATAGAAGTAGATATAGCCGATCTGGAACAAACTAAAGCAGCTCTTATAAAGCATTACGAACATAATGCACTCCACTTTACCGAAACTATTAACTTTGAATTAACTTACGATTGTAATTCTAAATGCCCTCATTGTTTGTTAAAAACACAAAGAGCAACTTATGAAGGTCAGGAATTATCTTTTGAAGAGATAAAAAGAACTATAGCAGATGCTTATTTTGCTGGTATAATCCGCAATGGCATCAACTTTACAGGTGGAGAGGCGCTACTAAGCAAAACAAACATCTTTGATCTTATCGATTATGCTGCTTCCTATGGTATCCCAACACGTCTATATACTAACTCTTTCTGGGGAAACAAAGTTGTTTTCGTTGCTGGCAACAGAAGATTTGCCACACCTTTAGCTTTGGTAAAAGCTTTAAAGAGAAGTGGCCTAACTAACCTTGCAATTAGCTTCGACTCCCGCTTAGATAAGGATAAAGAAGGTATAAAGCAGTTGGCTTCAGTAGCTCATGCTTGTGAAACTGTAGGTTTAAGATACGAACTAGTTGCAACTCGCGATACAGAAGAAAAACTGAATTCTTTTATTAACTACTTAAAGAACATAAGCAAACATCCTTTAAAATATTTGTCTATAGAGGTGAATGATTTGGTGGATATGGGTGGTGTTAATGATTTTATGGTTAAAAAAGAAAGCAATATCTCTTTAACTGACTTAGTACATCAGAGCAATTGTAAGATTAAGGGTTATTATAGCCCTACAACCCTAACTATTAATCCTGAAGGCGGCGTTCGTTCTTGCGTTTATGGTATAGGTCTTGACAATTTGGGTAGCATTCGCCAAAGCAGTTTCCTTAGTATTATTAATAAAGTTCACAAGAATGAAGTTTCTAAGGCTTTTGCCACTGATAATGTTAAGGAATATGTTGACAAACTTTACGAACCTTTCAAACATTTATACATAACATTTACTTCTCCTTGTACTGCTTGTGTGTTGATTGCAAGATTAATTCAAGAGTATCACAGGGCAAAAGATCCTCTCAAACTTACTGATGATGATCTTATAAATATGAATAAGAAGATTGCTAAAGAACTTAATTTATTAAAAATAGAGATTCCTACTCCTAAAGTGTAGTTATTCGTTTTTTATTTATTACTTTTTCATTCAAACACTATCAATATGCCGCTTGCATATACTGATTTACCTTTCTCATTTCAACGGTTTCTTAGCAGAGAAGTGCACATAGGTACTACTCCTTTGGGTGGTTCCAATCCTATCCGTATTCAAAGTATGACTAATACTGATACGATGGATACCGAAGCCACCGTTGCGCAGACAATTCGTATGATAGAGGCTGGTGCTGAGTACGTACGCATCACTGCACAGGGCGTTAAGGAGGCTAACAATCTTGCTGAGATTAAAAATATGTTGTTGCAAAGAGGACACACCACTCCTCTTATCGCTGATATACATTTTAATCCTAAGGCTGCAGAAGTTGCTGCTGCAATTGTCGAAAAAGTTCGTATCAATCCGGGTAATTATGTGGATAGAAATACTGGCAAGATTTCTTTTACAGATGAGGAGTATGCTGATGAATTAAAGCGTATTACCGAAAGGTTATTTCCTCTTATTGCTATCTGCAAACAGCACAAAACAGC
>CAYRBL010000302.1:1838-4779 GCA_964422385.1 uncultured Bacteroides sp. | reverse complement strand
AATTATGTCTTGGAACAAGTTATAATTATAGACTAATAACAAGATTTGGGATTTAATTTGTAAAAATAAAACTTTGCCTTTTCTTCTTTTATTTTTATAAATTTAATCTCTAATCTTACCAAGCCGCGACAGCTACTACTTTGTATTGAAACTTATAGGTATAAAGGTTGTGGCAAAGGCTTTAATTGTATCATTGTATTTAGTCCAGATGATCTTGTCAGCAGCGTCTCCGAAATGGGTGGCTTCTTCTTGTGGGATGATCTTGCTTCTTTCACTGCTCTTGTCTTTTTGGAACTTTCCATCTTTCTCTATTACTTTGGTCGCATTCATCGACAGTATAAGGTTCTTGCATTTGTTGCCATTGATGCCTATTGCTGGGAATTTAGGGTTGTTCTCTCTTAGTATATTCGCCCATAATAAATACTTCTCGTGCTGTGGTGGCTCAAGTCCCGGGTGTAGTATCGGGATGATTGTCCACTTGTTTATCATTAGTCTTGCTATTGCCTGTTCATTGTAGGAACGTGATGAATTTGCCTGACGAATATCTCCGTATCTGTCTCTGTAAAAGAAAATCGTTCTATCATTATTGAATCTGTAATATTCACAGAATCTATCTATAATAGTATCTATCATCACTGTGCCTACTTCGGGTTTTACAAAGAATTCATTGATGAAATTATCTCTTCCGATTGCTCCTTGTTGTATGACTAACATACAGGACATTCTTCCTCTCCAGTTAAAGGCTACATCTAAGGGACTGTTCTTAATAACTCACTATATTACTAATGGTATCTTCCCGTGTATCTACTTGTGTCTTTTAAAAAATCCGAAAGTTCTTTTGTCATTTTGAACCTTCAGTAACAAAAGAATAATCATTATGTATTACAATATTCTTGGATTCTTTAAAACGCTATCTCCTTCGCTTTATAGCAAGATAAACTGCTTTACCTCTTACTCGTAAATCTTGTATAACTGTAGTTGGATAGAATCCTTTTGATTCATATAAAGAAGGATCATAACCTATAGGAAAATTATTATTCTCTTCTAATTCTATTTGAAGAATCATTTTCTTTGTTGGGATGTCTCCTAATTCTTCTACTCGAATAATTGTAAAATATTGTAGTAAAACCTGAAGTAAAAAATAGCTTATTAATTCTTTTTCCAATTGTATTTTTTAGGCAAAAAGACTAATTACTCCCCCAATATTTAATGTGACCCCTTTTATCTTCTCATCAAGGCTTATGATTTTACCATATTTTCTTCCAGATATTTCTTCACATAATTCTTCACATAAACATCGGTTGTGCTAAAAGCTTCCATATTGATATTTTTTGTAAAAGTACTAATTATTCTTGAATAAAAGTGAATTTATTTTACATAGATGCAAATAATATTTTCCGTGAAAAATAAATATTTTCAGGATTGTACCCCTTAGGCCGAATTTGGAAAATTTTAGTACTCTCGAACTTTAGAACTGATACTAGTTTATATTGCTAATAATAAGACTGTTAAACTTTGTACTGAAAAATTTTAGTACTGATTCGTACTGTTTAGTACTTTTTTGTACTGTATTATACTCTGATTGTCAACAAACAATTTTGTACTGTACAAAAGTACGAAAATTTCCTCTGTTTTGACTAAGTATAGTTTTTAAAAAAATTTATAAAAGTAAAAATATATAATATAATAGGCTACAATATTTTAAAAAATTAATTGTTTTTTTGAGTTTTTAAGCACTACAGTATTTTTGATAAAAAGGGGGGCGCGCGAAAAATTGTGCTAAAAATAAAATAGGCTTTAGCAAGGAAAGGTAAATAAATTTTACGATTTGCTAATTTTTGCTGACGTAATTATTTTATATTTTCTTTCGGTTTTGCATTTAAAAGAAAAAAACTCTGTCGGCTAAAATGAATGGTTCTATCCAATTTTTGGTATTATTCGTTACTCGATAGAATAGGTATTCTCCAGAGAGCATAGAGTGAACTACAAATGGGGCATTCATTTTTAATTGTCCGTCTTGAAAAACGTCTATAGGCAGCAGATTTGCTTCAATGGGTTTGTCTAAGTATACGAGCGAATCGTTTTTTTTATTTCAGCTTTATGTCATAATATTATTGGTAATTTTTCTACTCTTTTTAAAAACAATAATAGAAGAAATTCACTACTATATTTTACAGATGATTTATTTAGAAATATTTTGTTAAAAAACTAAAAAGAGCATAAATTAGAATTGAAAAAATTATTTAATAATTATGAAATTTTGTGATAAAATTGTGCTAATTTTGTACTAATTTTGTGCTAAATAAATATTGAATTAATAATATACTTTAATTTATATAAATTATTAAATATCAATCTATAGAAAATAGAAAATAATAGATAGAAAAAATGAAATAGAAAAAATAGACAACACCTAAAGAACATGATAAAAACTGTTTAGGATGCTATAAAGTCTCCCTGCAGCTCCACAAGATGAAAAAGAGGTCTGTAAATCACATAGGTTGCAGGCCTCTTTTTTTATTATTAGAAATAAAGACTGTAAAAAAAAGATAAAGTGATTTATAACATTATTTTATTTACTTTTGTAATGAAAATAATTAGCTATGTCGAAACTATATTTAGTACCAACACCATTGGGAAATCTTGAGGATATTACCTTAAGAGCAATCAGAATATTGAAAGAAGTAAACGTTGTGTTGGCAGAAGACACGCGCAAGACCAGCATATTAATGAAGCACTACGAAATTAGCACACGTTTGGTGGCACATCATCAGTTTAACGAACACAAAACATTGAACGGCCTGATAAGTCGCATCTCTAATGGCGAAATGATGGCTTTGGTAACCGATGCTGGCACCCCTGGCATCTCTGATCCGGGCTATTTGTTGATAAGAGAATGCATAAAAAACGACATTGAAGTGGAATGTTTGCCAGGTGCAAC
>CAYRBL010000302.1:0-1738 GCA_964422385.1 uncultured Bacteroides sp. | reverse complement strand
TACACTTACGACTATCCACGCCCAATGCTTACCGTTGACGCAGCTGTTTTTTGTAAAATAATATCACAAATAAATATACTTTTAATAAAAAGAAAAAACGAACCCTATAAAGATTGCTGGGCTTTTCCTGGAGGCTTTATTGAAATGGACGAAACACTTGATGAAGCCATCGCAAGGGAGCTGGAAGAAGAAACAGGTTTGAAAAATATTTCCTTAAAGCAGTATCATACATATGGAGCTATCGATAGAGACCCTCGTGGAAGAACTGTTACAGTTATGTATTTTGGAATTATTAATGAAATAAATTCAGAAATAAAAGCAGGCGATGATGCTGCCGAAGCAAAGTGGTTTCCTATACAAAATCTTCCTGAACTTGCTTTCGATCATAGCGAGATTTGCAGAGCAATTATAAAAGAAATAATATAAATTAGTTTAATAAAACAACTCAAATAAGGTAGTGTCGAAAGGGGCACAATAAATCAGGGAGTCATATTGGGTTGTATTCCCATTCTTTTTAACGGTCCATTGCACATGCATCTTCTGTGCACCATAAGTTCTACATTTAGCAATGGTGTCGAAGAAATAACCAATGCCTATTTTGGGTAACGAATTGCAACAAGTAAAACAAGCAGGCAAGGTATTGAGATATACAAAACCTAAATGATCATTAATATCATAAGGGAAGGTGTTTTTAGCATGTATCTTAAAATAAGCTTCTGAATATATATTATAAGTTGGGCTATAAGTACCGCCTGGCATCGATGTTACAGAAATATCATATGACTGATCGTAATATTTATCCTTAGTAACCGCAATCTGAAAAGCTGCATCCTTATCCTTGGTATATTCTATATGAAAATTTCCATTTGCATCAGTAGTTGCCGAGGCCACCGTAACATAGTTTGGGTTAAATGTGCCAGATGAAACCTTTGATGACAAAAACTGCACATCTGCATTGGCAACATACGCCTTTTGATTGGGATCATATATTCTTCCATTAATAATTATAGTTGCATTTTCATCTTTTTTGCAAGAAAAAACAAAATATACAACAGCTATAAGGCTAATAACAACTATAGGTTTGATAAATTTTAATGTTTTCATAAGTATTGTATAAATAGAAATACAAAAGTACTAAAAAAATAAGAGCATTCAACAAAAAAGTTGAATGCTCTTATGTATTATTAACAGATTGTAGTTCAAAAGTGAATTAGTTCTCCAACTTAAGGCACTTTAGGCACTTCCCCTAAAATATCTTCGGATACTTAGTCGGATTCACATCATGCATTACATTATATACTGCATCGAAAACATCTTCCGCATTAGGATTCGAGAAATAATCTCCATCATTGCTATATGCTGCACGATGCTCTTTAGCAGTTACTGTGCGAGGCTCTGCATCCAGATAATTATATCCTTTTTGTTCTTCCAAAACCTTCTGCATCATATAAGCTGTAGCTCCACCTGGAACATCTTCATCAAAGAACACAACTTTATTTGTTTTCTTAATCGACTCAACAATCGTATTATTTAAATCGAATGGCAACAGACTTTGTACGTCTATCAACTCACACGAAATAGAAAATTCCCTTAACTGATTTACGGCATCCTGAGCAATACGAACGCAAGAACCATAAGTAACTAACGTAATGTCGCTACCTTCATTCAAGATTTCTGGTTTACCCAAAGGCAATCTAAATTCACCAACATTATCGGGCAATCTTTCTTTCAAACGGTA
>CAYRBL010000301.1:0-4797 GCA_964422385.1 uncultured Bacteroides sp. | reverse complement strand
AACATAATATTATTTATCAAATAGTGGGCAATACGAATAATATTTGTACTTTTGTAACAATTAATAAACAATAAATAAATTCTAAGAATGAAAGTACTGATACTTGCAGGTGGATTTGGTTCCAGACTCAGTGAAGAGACTGAGTTAAAACCTAAGCCTATGGTGCAAATTGGTGGGAAGCCTATCCTATGGCACATTATGAAGATTTATTCTCACTACGGTTTTAATGAATTTGTAATATTGTTGGGTTATAAAGGCTATTATATAAAAGAATATTTCGCCAATTATTTTCTGCATCAATCGGATGTTACCTTTGATTTGGCTAATAATTCGATGAAAGTACACAATAATACTTCCGAGCCATGGACGGTAACTTTATTGGATACCGGAGATAATTCGATGACGGGTGGCAGAGTAAAAAGAGCACAGGATTTTGTAGGCAACGAGCCATTTATGCTTACCTATGGCGATGGTGTTGCTGATATTAATATTAACGAGTTATTAGAGTTTCATAAAAAACATAACAAAGCAATCACCATGACTTCCGTTCAGCCTGAAGGAAGATTCGGATCTTTACAAATTGGGAACAATGACTGCATTGAACGTTTTATAGAGAAACCTGTAGGCGATGGAAACTGGATAAATGGAGGGTTCTTTGTTTGCGAACCAAAAGTATTTGACTATATAGCTAACGACCTTACTATATTTGAAAGAGACCCATTGGAAAATCTTGCAAAAGACCATGAATTATTTGCGTATAAACACAACGGCTTCTGGAAACCAATGGATACCTTACGCGATAAAGAATATTTGAATCAACTTTGGGAAAGTAATAAAGCAAAATGGAAAATCTGGGAATAGAACAATTGTTTGGTGGGATTTATAAAGGCAAGAATGTTTTGGTAAGCGGACATACCGGCTTCAAAGGTTCTTGGCTAAGCTATTGGCTGCAAAAAATGGGAGCATCATTAAGTGGGTTTTCATTGGCACCAAACACAACACCAAATCATTTTCAATTATTACAAACAGAAATCAACTCCGTAATTTCCGACATCAACAATTTAAATTCTATAATGGAAACTATTGATTTATATAAGCCAGAAATAGTATTCCATTTGGCGGCTCAACCTTTAGTTAGGGATTCGTATGATGACCCATTAACAACACTTAGTACAAATATAATTGGCACAGCCAACTTGTTAGAGGCATGTAGAAACAAAGATTTTGTTAAGGCGATTGTTATTGTTACCAGTGATAAATGTTATGAAAACAATGAGTGGGTTTGGGGTTATCGCGAATCAGAACCTATGGGAGGCTTCGACCCTTATAGTGCTTCCAAAGGATGTGCTGAGATAATAGTTTCTTCCTATAGAAGATCCTTTTTTAATCTTAATGATTACAATAAAAAACATGATACTTTAATAGCTACAGCCCGCGCTGGTAATGTTATTGGTGGTGGCGACTGGAGCAAAGACCGATTGATACCGGATATCGTTAAGGCTACTCATAAAAAGGAGAAAGTAATTATACGAAACCCAAATGCAACCCGACCCTGGCAACATGTATTGGATCCTTTAAGTGGATACTTACTTCTTGGTCAACGATTGCTTGAAGGTAAAAAAGAATTTGCAGAAGCCTTCAACTTCGGTCCAACTGAAGAAGGAGCTTCTTCAGTTTTGGATATTCTAAAACACTCGAAAGAAGTGTGGGATAATATAGACTATGAAATAGACAAAAGCACAAATCATCCTCACGAAGCGAATTATCTTAAGTTGGATTGTTCGAAAGCACATTTAAAATTAAACTGGAAGAACAATTGGGAACTGAAAGATACGATTGAAAAGACTGTAAATTGGTATAAAGAATATTATTTGCACGGTATGCATTACACTGATTCTGATATTATCAATTATATTAAAGATGCAAAATCTAAACACTTAATCTGGGCTTAAAATTATGAACTTTATCAAGTGTGATATACCCGGATTAATACTTATCGAGCCCAATGTTATGGCAGATAGTAGAGGTTTGTTTACAAAAGTGTTTACTAGAGAACTTTTTTTAACGAATAATCTCGATCTTGATGTTGCTGAAACATATTATACCATTTCATCAAAGGGTGTGATAAGAGGAATGCACTTTCAGGTACCACCTATGGATCATAATAAGTTAGTTTATGTAACAAAAGGGAGTGTGATGGATGTTGTTTTAGATATCAGAAAAGGCTCACCAACTTATGGAAAGTACTTTAATACAATACTTAATGACGAGAATCGTAATATTATGTACATTCCTAAAGGATGCGCTCATGGTTTTAAAGCATTAACTGATGAAGCATGTATATTTTATAATCAGAGTACTGTTTATTCTCCCGAATGTGATAGTGGAATCCTTTATAATTCTTTTGGCTTTGATTGGGACATAACTTCGCCTCCAAATAATTCGGAAAGAGATATGAAGTTTGTTTTTTTTAAAGATTTTTCATCACCTTTTATTTACAAACCTACTAATTAAAAGAGATGAAAATATTAATAACAGGACCAACAGGATTTATAGGAAAGCATTTGATCAAACAATTGCTTAGCGATAATATTTCAGTAATAGCTGTAGAGAAGTTTGGTGCTGACATTCGTTTTTTAGAACAAAACAATATTAAATATACTTTCTATAATGAATATCAAGACTTATTTAATTTTATAAACATTGAAAAACCTGATGGAATTATTCACCTTGCATCGCTCTTTTTAGCAAGTCATACTTCCGAACAATTAAATGATCTTGTAAATACGAATGTACTTTTCCCTCTTCATTTAATAGAAGCTGCAACAAATGCAGATGTAAAATGGTTTATTAATACCGGTACTTTTTGGCAGCATTATGAGAATAAAGAATATTCTCCTGTAAATTTATATGCAGCCACAAAAGAATCTTTTGAAGATTTAGCTAAATATTATTATGAAACAAAAGATATAAATTTTGTTACTTTAAAACTTTCGGATACGTTTGGCCCTGGTGATATTCGTCTAAAGATATTTAACCTTTGGATTAAAGCAGCTCTTTCAGGCGAACCATTAGACATGTCGCCCGGAGAACAATTTATAGATATTTCATACATAGATAATGTTATTAGTGGATTTTCTGCGTTAGCAAATCTATTAAATAATGACAAAGAAAAGAAGTTTAAAGGGAAATCTTTTGCATTAAAAGCAGAAAAAAGAATGTCGTTGAAAGATCTTTCAGCATTATTTATTAAGATTACAGGATGTGATTTAAAAATAAACTGGGGTAAAAAAGAATATAGATTTAGAGAAGTAATGATGCCATGGGAAACAGGTGAAACTATTCCTGGGTGGAAACCAACAGTCTCGCTTGAAGAAGGAATTAAATTATTTTATAATAATTATAAAGAAACTCAACAGTAAAATACAGATACCAAAATATGAACAGATCAAAACAATTAAGAGAAGAAATTCTTGAGAAAGTAAAAGAATATTATTACGAAACCTTTGCTAATAGTAATACATTCATTGAAGGAAAAACGAAGGTAAACTATGCAGGTAGAGTTTTCGACAAACATGAGCTTGTTAATTTAGTTGACTCTTCACTTGATTTTTGGTTGACAGCAGGTAGATATACTGAAGAATTTACCATGAAAATAGCTGACTTTTTCGATGTTTCGGATGTGATATTAGTTAATTCAGGTTCTTCAGCAAACCTTATTGCACTCTCAGCACTGACATCGCCTAAGTTGGGAGAAAAAAGACTTAAACCCGGAGATGAAGTGATAACAGTTGCTGCTGGTTTCCCTACAACAGTAGCTCCGATAATTCAGAATAATCTTATCCCTGTATTTGTAGA
Organism: uncultured Bacteroides sp.; assembly: GCA_964422385.1. GTDB lineage: Bacteria > Bacteroidota > Bacteroidia > Bacteroidales > JACABE01 > JBAXLO01. The sequence goes on along the minus strand of CAYRBL010000301.1, from coordinate 939 downwards.
TGTAGAATTGGGTACTTATAATGTAAACGTTGAACGTGTTAAAGAAGCAATATCACCAAAGACTAAAGCAATTTTTATAGCTCATACTTTAGGGAATCCTTTTAACCTCGAAGAGATTGTTAAGATTTGTGATGAACATGATTTATTTTTAATAGAAGATAACTGTGATTCATTTGGGAGTAGATATAATGGAAAACTTACAGGTACTTTTGGTCATATAGCAACTATCTCTTTTTATCCCGCACATCATATTACTACTGGTGAAGGTGGTTGCGTAATTACAAACGATGAGAATCTTGGCCGACTAATACGCTCTTTCAGAGATTGGGGTAGAGATTGTTATTGCGAAGGCGGTGAAAACAATACCTGTGGCAAACGTTTCACTCAACAGTTTGGTTCATTACCTCAGGGATATGATCATAAATATGTATATTCTCATATCGGATATAACTTAAAGATGACCGATATGCAGGCAGCAATTGGCTCAGCACAGATTGATAAAATAAATGATTTTACTATCAAACGAAAAGAAAATCACAAGAAGATATATGAAGGGCTTAAACCGTTTGAAGAGTATTTGATATTACATCAAGCTACACCAAAATCTGATCCTTCCTGGTTCTGTTTTGTAATTTCTATTAAAGAAAACAATAAATTTACCAGAAATGAACTTACGCTTTTCTTAGAAGAAAATTATATTGAGACTCGCAATCTTTTCTCAGGGAATCTACTTCGTCATCCTGCTTTTGCTGATATAAATTGTAAGGTAGTTGGCTCATTAGAAAACACTGATTACATAATGAACAATACCTTTTTCATAGGATCTTATCCAGGTATGACGGACGATAGAATAGATTATATGATAAAGAAATTTAATGAATTTTTTAATAAACTAGATCGGAAGAGCACACGTCTGAACTCCAGTCACCTGAAGCTATC
>CAYRBL010000300.1:0-4809 GCA_964422385.1 uncultured Bacteroides sp. | reverse complement strand
CCTGCCTCTGATAAAGCTGTAGCATTATCCAAAAGTTCGATATTAGTAATAATACCAGACTTAAAACTTATTTGAGCTAAGTTATATGCCTTCTGAGCTTGTTCGTATTGCAATTCAGATTGACTAATTTTCTTAATCGAAGCTTCCGAGTTTGCCTGGCTTTCTACCACCTCATTTGTGATATTTCTTTTTGCCAAATCTACATCTAGCTTATTACTTTCAATGCTCGATTTCACCTGCAACAAGCTATACTTATTCTTATTTGCATCGTAAAGTGGTACTCTAAAACCAATGCCGGCAGTGTAATTCATCAAGCCTTTGTTCAAATCTGGAATGTATCCATTCTTAACACCTCCCGAAGCATAAAACTTAAGCTCAGGATTATTCTGAACTCTAATTACGTTGTAATGCAATTCGGAAAGATATGTTTTTTGTTGTGCCAGCTTTATCTCCTGTCGCATCGAATTAGCAGAAGTCAACAACATTTCAGTAGGCTTTGAAGCTTGTATATTTTGCAATTCTTTTTTAACAACAATAGCAGTATTTTCAGCTTGCCCAAGCAAAGAATTCATCTGACATTTTTGAATACGAAGAGCAGTTAGCAAATCTGTTTTCTGATTCTCGATAGTCGATATCCTTACTTTGGTAGTCAAAATTTCGTAAGGAGTAGCCGAACCTGTCTCTTTTTTCTTTTCTATAAAATGCAGATGCTCATTAAGGGTATTCAATTGCTCATCTTTAATATTTATCGCTTCCTGCAAATACACTATATAATAATAGGTATTCACAACAGCCATCGTAAGCTTTTGCTTAAGCTGATCAACAGATAAATTTACCAGCTCCTTGTTTTGATTTTCAAATGCTATAGCTTTAGAAGTTCTGCCAAAGTCATAAATATTCTGCGAATAATTTACTGAAGCAGTATAATTATTTGCAGGAAACAAATCAAATTCGCCCTGCCCTAACGAAATAGAGGACACAGGTCCTATGCGAGTAAAACTTGAGTTAATGCTAATATCGGGAAGATAGCCAGATTTAGCCATGCCAATACGAGCATCAGCAGCATTCATTTCTTGCTCCATTTTTAGGATGGCAGGATGCTTATCTATAACTTGTTTTAGGATACTTTGCAAGGATAAAGAATCGATGCTTTGTTGCGCATCCACCGTAAAAGGTATTGCTGCCAAAGCTATTATAAAAAATATTATTATTTTAAAAGTCTTCATAAATTAAGCTTTTTGTAATTGTTCTGTTTTTTTCTTAGTACGTAAAATAATTGCTGGAACAAGTCCTAAAATAGTAAAGAGAGCAGCAATCAGAAAGTCGTCGTTTATGCCTTCAATAAAGGCTTGTTTGCTTACACTCGACAGCACTAAAGCCGAGCCTTGTTTGGCTGCAGTAGCAATAGTACCTCCACCGTGTTGCTGCACATAATATGTCATATTCGTCATTACATTCTTAAATTCTTGCGAACCTGATTGAATAGCATTTCCGAAAATCTGCGCGTGATATGTAATACGAGTGGTGAGTAAAGTAGTAAAAATGGCAACACCCAAACTACCTGCAATCTGACGAATTGTATTGGTAATAGCTGATGCCTGTGCCATTTTTTCTTTAGGAATAGTTAAAAAGGACATAGTTGTTAAGGGAGTAAATATAATCCCCATACCAAAACCTCTAAGATAAAGTGAAGTTAATATAAAACTATTTTCAGTTAAAAACGAAAGTTGAGCGTTAAGATATAAGCTAAAAGCAAGAAAAATCAATCCTAATATAATAGGTATTTTCGGACTTATTTTAGCTGAAGCAAAACCAGCAACTGGTGACATTATCCCTTGAATAATCCCTACAGGAAGAAACACAGCTCCAGATTGAATAGCTGTGTAACCTAAAGAATTCTGCATATATAAAGGCAGCAGAAAGGTACTTCCAAACATACCTATACTAAATACAAAAATCACTATATTACTAAAGCCAAAGTTATAATTACTAAGCAATCTTAAGTCGATAAGGGGATGCTCGGTAGTTAATTCTTGAGTAATAAATACTGCCAAAGCAATAATAGAAATAGCAAAACAAAGCAAGATATAAGGAGCACTCCAACCACTCGAATTCGAAGCAGCACTTCCTTCGGAAAGCGCATACAGAAACACTGGTAAAAAGATTACAACAGAAATAAACCCTATAAAATCGAAGTTCTTAATGCGCCTATTTATATATTCTTTTTGAACTATAATAGTAAATAACATAGCAGCTATCCCAACAGGAATATTAACATCAAAGATTAATTGCCAACTAAAATTATCGACCAGATAACCTCCAATCAAAGGGCCAAACGACACCGAGGCAGCAGCAGAAATAGCCCAGAAACCAAGAGCAATTCCTCTTTGCTTAACGGGGAATTCACGAGTAATAATGGCCATCCCCAATGGTTGAATAGTACCTGCTCCCAAACCTTGTATAATACGCGAAATTATCAAGGTATTTTCATCATTTGATATCCCACAAAGCAATGAACCAAATGTAAACAGGAATAAACCCATAAAGTAAATGCGCTTGTAACCAAACTTGTCGGCTATCCATCCCGAAGTTGGCAACATCACTGCCATTGCAAGCATATAGGCCGTAACAACCCATTCGATTTTGTCTAATCCTACTCCAAAAGATGACATTATTTTAGGCAATCCTACGTTAACAATAGTGGCATCGAGTACAGCCATAAATGTTCCAATCATAATATTAAATAGCAGGAACCATTTATAAAACTTATGACTTGGATGATAGGCCGAACTTCGGTTTCGGACCTTGCGTCGTATTTTATGTGATAAAGATACTTTGCGCATTAGTCTTTGATGATTTTTACAACACTCGACATACCCGAAAGCAAGTGAAATAATGCTATGTTATCGCCTTTTTCGGTAGCATCTATCGATATTTTTATAGGAACTCTTTGCGTTACTTTTGTAAAATTACCTGAAGCATTATTAGCAGGAATCAATGAAAATTGAGATGCTGTACTTGTGCTAATCGAGAATATACTACCCATAAAAGTAACACCTGGAAAAGCATCAATAGTATATTTTGCTTTCTGCCCAATGTGAAGTTTACCAACATTGGTTTCTTCAAGATAAATAATAATCCAAAACTTACTTGTATTATTAATAGTATAAATTGATTGGCCAGGTTGCACAACATCACCGGCTAACAACCAACGCTTGGCTATAATTCCATTAGTTGGAGCATACAATTTTGTATTTTTAAGTTGTGTATTTATAACATCAATTTGCGCAGATGAAGTTTCAATAGCTTTTTCGGCAGATGTAATCTGAGATTTAGAAACCTGAAGTTGCGTTTTAGCTGCCTCCAGTTGTGCTTGTGCGGTTTCTAAAGCACTTTTTGCATGATCGAAATGTTCTTTAGTTATTACCTCGCCAGCAAACTGTGATTTGGCTCTATTAAAATCATCTTGAGTTTTATTTACATTAACTTCCAAGACCTTTATATTAGCTAAATCTGAAAGATATTTAGCTTCCGACTGTGCTTTATTAGCCAAAGTTTGTTCTTTTGAAGCATACGCTTGTTGTTTTTGAGCTAAAAGGTCGGTGCTATCCAATTCGGCAAGCAACATTCCTGCTTTCACGGAATCGCCTTCCTGAACAAATATGTTATTAATTCTTCCTAATATTTTAGAACTCACCGAAACATTATCCGATTCCACGTGTGCATCGTCGGTAGTAAAGTACTTTGTATAGTCTTGATACCAAACAATACCTCCTATCACAATTGCAATAATAACTATTGCCAGCGGTATGTAAACTTTTAGATTTGTCTTCTTTTCCATTTTAGAATATTTATTTATTTTCTTTATTTAATTTATATGTTAGATAATAATTTTATGAAGCTTGTTTTGCTGTATTAGCGAGACTTTGCTGAAGTATTGTAATAAGTACATCTTTTAAAAGTAGTGAAGCATCGCTTAATTTTTTTAATTGATCGGCATCCAGAATCTGTAGTTTTTCTCTTAAGTCTTGTCCGATTTCATGTTTTACATCTTTAAAATCATTAATTCCTTTTTCAGTTATTTGAATATAAATAATCCTTCTATCATTAGGATCCTGAAGACGTTCAACTAATTCTTCGCTTATTAATTTTTCGACCAAAGAAGTTACATGAGGTTTAGGAAGCGACAAATGGTTTCCAATTTCAGTCATCGAAAGTTTGCCGTGATGATTAAGGGTACCTAAAACAAATAAGGCACCGGGAGTATGGTTTGTTTTTGTACGTATAGCTTTTGTTATATTTTTAGATAACAAAGGATGTATTGAAATTAGGTTTTCAACCACCAAATCTAAAGTTGTTTTATTCTTTTCTGTCATTTTTTATAATGAATAATAGTTAAGCTTTAATAATGGTTACAAAATTATAACTATTAACAAAACTAAACTAATATTTCTTTCTATTTTAATAAGATTTAACAAAAGATGGACGACAAATTGGTTACATAGTGATATGGTGATTTAAGAATACTATTGTTTCTTTTATCTTTGGACGATATTGCCAATTTTGACTTATCTAAACCGGGTTATTACATATTTCAGATAATCTCACAAAGTATTGATATATTGTTTTATCTATTTTTAGAATGGAAAAATTATTTCTTTGGGTCATATTACGTGGCGAAATTGTAAGGTAAATTACTCCGTGGGTCGTACTACGTGGTGAAATAGTAAGGTAAATTACCCCGTGGGTCATACTACGTGGCGAAATTGTAAGGTAAATTACTCCGTGGGTCGTACTACGTGGTGAAAT
>CAYRBL010000299.1:0-4837 GCA_964422385.1 uncultured Bacteroides sp. | reverse complement strand
CGGATAATGCTTAAATTATTTGTTTTCAAACTTTTGCCTTGATGCAATACAAGTTTAAGGTAAAAATTTATTTTTTTTATTTTACTTTTCCTGATGAAAAGTAACAAAAATCAGCGCTTACGGTAATTTTGCTAAAATCAAACGCCTGGAATCTCCTGCGCGTTCCAAGCCGTCACGAAAATAGCATTGTCTTTTGATTGTATATTATCTGTCGTGACTTCGGGAACGCTTGCCAGTGCCCTCTCTGATTCCATTCGTTTGATTTTTTTACGCAAAATTCCCGAATGCGCGTCCATTTGCCTAACGGCAATCAGTAAAAAGACCGCTATTTTAAAATGCTTGTTTTGTGGCGTAAATGCTACCGATACGGAATTAATTTCGCAAATATTTCTATCGGCTTCAACAGATTTAGGCGAAACCGGTGCTTTTGCAAAATCAACAAGTAAGGCATCATCATCCAGATTGATTATTTGTCGGGCAATGTAAACGTCATCGCCACCCATAAAACCACCCCATCTAGCTTCCTCCCGATGAAAAATCGGGACAGGCTCTAAAAGGGGAAGTGATTGGGAAGTGTAAGTTTGATACGTTTGTGTTTTGTGGCAAGGCTTTTTTTTACAAATTTAGTAAATTTTTCATACAACTATTAAAAAAACATTGCTGCAAACGGATAGGAATTTATAAAATTAAAGAATGAAAAGTTGTGCTTTGTATAGATAATAATTTAGAAAACGATGTTTATTTATCACCGAACACCGTCAAGCTTCCCGTGTATTCCTTTACTTGCCCATCCAGTAGTCCTTTTGCTGTGAGGAGGTAATAGTAAACTCCTGAGGCGGTGCTGTTGCCATTGTAATCGTTTTGATAGTGTTCGTGCTGGTAGATGAGCTTACCCCAGCGGTTAAATATCTGAAGACTGAGTTCATATTTATCGGCATTGCCAATGTGGAAATAATCGTTGGCACCATCGCCGTTGGGCGTAATAAAATTGGGAATAATAAGCAGAGGATTGCAAATTTCTTCTTTTTCTGCAGTTATTATTATAGTATCTGAGGTTGTAATGCCATACTCTGCCACATAAGCCCTTACCCAGTAAGTGCCTGGCTGTTTTACCTCGTAGGTGGCGGCATGGCTGCTATCCTGCCATAGATAAGTGGCATTGGGTAGGTTGGGGTTTAATATGATATTATCTCCCTCGCATAGTTTGGCATCGGGGCCTAAGTTAATATCAAAACTGCACTCGCATACGGATACATCATCAATACAATAATAAGCACCCATCGGACTATAATAAACTTCTTCAAAATTTGTATGTAAATTATCTTTAAAGTTTCCTATTGTGAGATGTTTCTCTCCACCGTTGGCAACAAAAGTACCAATAACTTTAACCCAATTAATAGTATCTTTTAAAACTCCATTATGATTTTCTATCTGGGGAACTAAAGCAAACAAACCACTATAATTTAAAACAGTATCTACTGAAAAATACATACCTATATTTTCAACGGCCTGTTTACAAATAACATAACCAGTATAAAATTCGCCACAATACCTTTTTTGCTTCTTTAAACTATCTGTAAGTACACCCATAATATATTCCCTGTATTCGTCACCAATCCACGTTCCAAACATATAAATACCGGCCATTCCATTTCCAGAACGAGGTTGTCTAAAATTAAACATAGCTAGTAGACTCGGGCTTGAAGTACATAAATTATAGTAATCCGATGATCCAATTCCTCCAAGACAATCTTCCCATGGAAAAGCAAATCTAATTTGAGTAGGGTTATTTGGACATTGTGTGTATAGTTCAAACCCTGGATTGGTAACCAAATTGGGCCCAATTATTTGGCCTTGTGTATTAAACAACGTAATCACAAAGAAAAATAACATGCCTATGTATTTTTTTAAAAGCATAAATAAAAACCAATAGCTGTTGACAATTATGATTTTTTTTAATCTTTAATACAACGGATTGACATTCCTGTTTTTTTATACATATCCATTATATCTAAGTGACCCGTAAAATACCCTACAGAAAAATAGCTGGCTTCTGTATTATCTAATACATATTCTGATGTAGTCCACCAATATGCATATTGACCATAAGAAAAGTAACTGTCAGCATCGCGGCGCCCACCGGGTAAGGCTGTAAATTGTGTTGAATTGGTTGCATCAATATTGATATTAACCCAATGTGTTAAACCCGTTTCTTTGAGTTTACCACCTCCATTGTCGCCCAAATAATGATCCATAATATTGATTTCGGCCAGTGACGGCACATGCCATCCAATTGGGCATATTTTGCGTGAATCGATTACTGCATACCAATTGTATAAACCTCCATATGTTTTTAACTTGTTTGTATCATTGTCGACATAACAAAATGCGGATGTAGTGAGATTGCCCCAGCTATTATCAATAACTTTTTGTATTGGTTCACCATTGCGGAATTTTGTAACTTTTAGGTTTTCTTTCAACCATACTTGTGAACCAATGGTAAGGGTATGGTAAACATTGCCTTCAATATCAGTTATTGTTGCTGGAATTGCTGGAATTGTATCATCTTTTTTACTACAACCACTAATTATAACTATTACTACACTCGCCAGAATTAAGGCGTAAAACGTCATTTTTCTTTTCATCTTTTTATTTATTTTAAAATTATTTATTTGTATTTAATGAAATATTTTGTTTGTTTTGTTGTTTGTGTTTAATTACTCCTAATATTACTTTTTAAAAATCTTTTGCCTGTTTTTTTAGATTAATTGTAAATCTGATTTGTTTTTATTTCATTTTCCCTTTGTTATTTTATATGATTTATCCTTTGTCAAAATAAACGCTTTTATTAAGCCTTGTAAATATTGAAATGCAGGGGGTAGGTTGAGGTAATCTTTATTAAACCCTACACATACTGCATCCTTGCGAATGGCGGTTTCCTGTTCTGCTCGTTTGTCATTATCCACCTCACCCGGCCTCTCCAAAGGAGAGGCGTTTGGGTAGTGGAAGATGGATAGGGTTGAGAAATATAGAAACATATTATTAGTTAAGAATTTTTAATATTATAAAAGTAAATTATGGAATACTTCTGATTTTTTCATTCAAATACTTATTAATTTCATAGTCTGAATAAAAGCAATATATTATATATCCATCATATAATTTTACAGATATAAATTTAGTTACTCTATTTTCTGAATATATTAAATGACTGGCTTTCATTGATGATTTTCTATCAAAAACAATATAAATAATAGCTGGCATATAAGACTTACGATGTCTGTTTTTTAATATACTATACTTTTCCTTTTGTTTTATAATATAATTTTCGCAAATTATTTGGTAATAAATTGAGAAAGAGATTAAAGCGATTATTATTATTATACAAAAAACTTTTAAAGTTTTGTATAAATATGTAAATTTATAAGAATTACCAATTGTCTTCATATAGTTTTTTTGTTTCTTACAAGATTTTTTAAATTTAATCTAAAATTGTCTCAATTATTTTAAAAGAATCAAAAAATGAAAAATATGATACTGTCAATAATGAAAATACACACAATAAAATAATTATCCAATTGATTTTTATTCTTTTTATAATGATATATATAATTGTAATTATCATAATTAAAAAACACAAATATCCAGGAAAAAGTGTTAAGGTAATAATATTAATATTATAATTAATTGGGGGGGGAATTAAAGTTTTTTGTTTTAAAAATAGCAATGTCATATACATTGGGAATGAAATACTCCATAAACTTGTAATTGCAAGTATAAAGCTGATTACTTTTGGTGAAAAGTATTTTTTTATTATAGTTTTCATTTTTATTATCTTCTACTAGGTAAATTATTAAAGCAATCTCTAAGTTTATTCCACGATTTGTCAGGAGCATCAACTTCCCCATATGTAGGTATTATAGGAATATATGGAGTTGCTTTTTCTAAAAAATTTATAATATCTAACCCATCAGGATTGACAATTACTCTATAACTAGTAGGTAGTTTATATACTTTCTGTGGTTTAATTAATGTAGAATTTACACCATCTACAGGGCTATACAAATCTTCTTTTGGTCCTATTGGATAAGCTCCATCATTTTCAACATATTTAGTTTCTTTTTCTGGTTTATAATAAATAGTTTGACTAGTGTTATTTTCTACGAAAGGTTTCATTCTTTGACCACTATTATCTTCAATACTTTTCCAAGTACTTTCAGAAATTTTAATACCCTTTGAGTATTGGTCTAAATAAACACCTTTTGATTCGGCTTCCTTATGATTCATTCCTTCTTTAAAATCATTCTTATTCATAACAATAACTGTTCCACTCCAACCATTTTCATCTTTACCCAACAAATTACCAGATACATCAATTATCGGATTCTCATCCAAACCATTAGGGTCAATTACATTAATAGGACGCCAACCACAATAACTGTATCCGGATTGATGAGGATACTTATCACTCATCGGATCCACACTCAACCAAATACTAAAATCTGTATTAAGATATCTTGCACCAAAGTAAGAGTAGCCCGTTTCTTCATCTTTTTCCTTAGCAGAGAACTTATAAGGCGTATAGTAATGTGCATCGCTGCGTTGCTCAATAAAGAGCTCACCGAATGGTAAGTATTGTAAGTGTTGTGTAGCATTGCCATTTATATCAGTAATAAATGAAGAAGAACCCAAATGGTCGGAATCCACCCCTTCCTTACTTCCTCTGATAGGGGAAGTGATTGGGATGTGGTAGATGGATAAGTTTGTGTTTTGTGGCAAGATTTTTTTTAATTAACTGTTATTAAAGCAAATTATTGACCTTTAAATTTTTTCAACA
>CAYRBL010000298.1:0-4842 GCA_964422385.1 uncultured Bacteroides sp. | reverse complement strand
ACACGGCTCTGAACACTCTTTCCCTACACGACGCTCTTCCGATCTTGGCAAGTTGGCAAAACAAATCGAAGCTGATAGCGTGAGCCTTCTCAGAATGTTTTCCAATAGCGACTTTCTTTCGAAAGAAGGTATGAAAAGTGAGGAATTAAGAATATTATTTGTGCCTAATACTTACCAGATTTGGTGGAATACCACCCCAGAACAGTTGATGGAACGTATACTTAAGGAATATCTTAAATTTTGGAATACCGAAAGAGACCAAAAGGCGCAAGATGCTAATTTGAGTAGAAAAGAGGTTTCGATTATCGCATCAATCATCGAAGAAGAGACCAATAAAAACGATGAAAAGCCGACGATTGCCAGCGTATATATTAATAGAGTTAGAAAAGGGATGTTGCTACAGGCTGATCCAACTGTGAAATATGCTGTGGGCGATTTTAGTATTAAAAGAGTTTTGAATATTCATACCGTATTCGATTCGCCTTACAACACATATAGGTACAAAGGCTTGCCTCCAGGGCCTATCTGCATACCATCAATATCTTCTATCGACGCAGTGCTGAATTATAAGAAAACTGACTATTTATTCTTTTGCGCAAAAGAGGATTTTAGCGGCTATCATAATTTTGCACGCAACGAGAGCGAACATAGCGTTAATGCACATAAATATCAAAAAGCATTAAACGAGCGTAAGATTTATAAATAGGAAAATTACTTTTAGAAATATTATATTTTAGTTAACAAAAATAAAAATTACACAATGAAAATTTTGAATTATTTATTCGTATGTCTGTTGCTTGTTGCAACAAATCTGTATGCCCTTAAACCAGAGAAGGAATATAAAGTGAAACCAGATGAATTTGGTTTGAATTATGAAAAATTGACCATCCCAACTAAGGATAATATGCAAATAGCAGCGTGGATGTACAAACCAACTGGCGAATCGCGCAAAGTAATTATTATTAGTCATACCGGAGATGGAAATCAATCGAACATGATAGAAATTGCGAGTCACTTTGTAACTTTAGGCTACACTGTAGTTACTTATGATTATCGTGGATTTGGCGAAAGCAGCGAATTTAAAATAAATCCTAACTTTTATATCTATGCACAGTTCGAAAAAGACTTGAATGCTGTGATTGATTATGTAAAAAAATACCATGCAAAGTTGAAACAAATGGATTTATATGGTATTGGAATGGGCGCAGGTCTGTCACTCAGCGTTGGAGCTAATAGGATTGAAGTAAATAAGATAATTGCTGACTCCCCATATACAACTTTGGAAGGAATTCAAAAGAAACTGAAAGATGTTAAGGGAACTGATGTTATGATTCCTTTGGCTTTTGATAAATATGTGTTGGAACCAGAATATGCACTTCCTGAAAGAGGCAAAAATTTGATGGGTATCCTTATTATTTATGGTGAAAAAGAAGAAGTATATACACAATTAGACACACGTAGAGTGCGCAAAGTTGCAAAATGTGCAACAGAAGAATACAAAGCTTTGGGTGCAACTTTTGAAACAACTTTTTCTTCAAATAAAGCAAAATATTTCGATACAATTAGAACATTTTTGAAATAAAATAAAATGGGAGCATTTAAAGCTTACGACATTAGGGGTATTTATGATAAAGATTTTAATAAAACAGATGTTTATCGTATCGGTTATTTTCTGCCAAAGCTTTTAAAAACAAATAAAGTTCTTGTTGGAAGAGATGTTCGTTTATCCTCACCTGAGATTTACGAGTATTTAACGATGGGAATAACCGATAGTGGTGCGGATGTTTACAATATAGGTCTGTCGACTACCCCAATGGTATACTGGGCTACTGCTCATTATGGCTTTGATGCTTCTGTAATGATAACTGCTTCCCACAATCCAAAAGAATATAATGGCTTAAAGATTTCGAGAACCAACGCACTTCCTGTTGGCCTTGATACGGGTTTGGCAATGCTTGAAGAACTTATCAATTCTAAAGAAATTGTGTTTTCAGAGATTGAAGGGGAGATAAAAGACTTTGATGTAAAGGAGGAATACCTCGACTTTCAAAGGAAATATCTTACAGATATAAGTGATCTGAAGATTGCTATGGATTGTTCGAATGGAATGGCTCCTTTACTTATTAAACAAATACTGGGAACACATCCAGTATATTTGTATGATGAAATGGATGGTACTTTTCCAAATCACGAAGCAAATCCATTAGAACCTGAAAATATTGTTGACCTTCAAAAACTGGTTGAAGAAACCAAAAGTGATATAGGAGTTATCTTCGATGGTGATGCTGATAGGGTGATGTTTGTGGATGAAAACAGCAAGTTCATTTCTCCGGATTTAATTATAGCTTTATTAGCTCATTATTTCCTGGAAGAAAAAGGAGAAAAAGGGAAAGTTCTTCAGGATATACGCTCATCGAAAGCTGTAGGAACGTACATTGCCCAATTTGGTAGCGAAATAGAAACATGGAAAGTAGGAAGAGCCTATGCTGCTTTAAAACTTCGTGAAATTGATGGTATTTATGGTGGAGAGTTAGCTGGACATTATTACTTTAGAGATTTCTTTTATTCTGATTCTGGTATTATGGCTTGCTTAATAGTGTTGGGTATCGTAAGTAAAATGAAAAAGCAAGGAAAGAAGCTTTCTGAAGTCATAAATAACATTTCGCAGTATGCAAATTCAGGTGAGATGAATTTCAAAATAGAGCACAAACAAGAAGCGATGGATGCAGTAAAAGACTACTTCATGAAAGAAGAAAAATCGACTGCTTTTTACGACTTCGATGGCTATAGAGTGGAGTTCGAAGACTGGTGGTTCAACATCCGTCCGTCGAATACGGAACCTTACTTACGTTTCTTAGCAGAAGCAAAGAATAATGAGCTTTTGAAAGAGAAAATATTTTCGTTAAATGAGATACTTAGTAAGTTTATTTAAAGAATTAATAATAGATTATTTGAAGATAACACACCTAAATCGTGTATTTTTTCTTTTGACAATACTACTATGCTTAAATTCTATTGGTTACTCTCAAATAACTAAAGAAATAAATAAAGATTCAACAACTGTTAATAGAAATAGATTAAAGGCTGTTATTTTAACAGAAAGTACTGTTTATTTAGGTTCGATGACTGCCCTTTATTTTGCGTGGTACAGTAACTATCCTATGTCTCCTTTCCACTTTTTTAATGATACAAAAGAATGGCTTCAGATGGATAAATGTGGGCATACATTGACATCTTATCATATTGGTAAAATCGGTTATGAAGCTTTGAAATGGAGTGGCGTAAAAGAAAACCAAGCCGTTTGGTATGGTGGAGGACTCGGCTCAGCATATTTATTAATCGTTGAACTTAATGATGGTTTCTCCAAAGAATGGGGCTTCTCTCCTGGTGACTTTACTGCTAATACTATAGGTTCTGCATTGTTTATCGGACAACAATTAACCTGGAAAGAACAAAGGGTAGCATTGAAATTCTCTGCACATACTACTTCCTTTGCCCAATATCGCCCAAATACGCTTGGAAGCAATCTACCAGAACGATTATTGAAGGATTATAATGGGCAAACCTATTGGCTATCGGCTAATATTTATTCTTTTTTACCCAAAAGCTCTCGTTTTCCTAAATGGTTGAATCTGGCAATAGGTTATGGTGCTGATGGAATGACCGGAGCGAATGAAAATCCTTATAGTGTAAATGGAAAAAACACACCTTCTTTTCAAAGATACAGGCAATATTATCTTTCTTTAGATGTAGATTTGACAAAAATACATACAAAATCTAAAACATTAGAAATGCTATTTATTGTAATTGGTTTTATTAAGTTTCCAATGCCAGCTTTGGAATTAAATTCAAAAGATGGATTGAAATTTCATGGAATTTATTTCTAAAAATAGAGAGTATTCTTTTAAACTCTTTTCATAATAGTTACACTATCTTTATATATAATTTCAGAAGACACAATTTTGCCCTTAATATCTGGAGCTGATAAACCTTTATAAAAAGTTTTGTTTCCTGTAAGTACTCTGGCTTCATCCCAAATATGTGTATCAATAAAACTTTGTAAAAGTTCTCTGCCACCTTCAACAATTACCGATTGAATGTTTAAAGTATATAGATGTTCAAGTATTTGATGGATGATATTTTCTTTAAAATTTATTTTTTTATAGATAAGATTAGTTGAAATTTCATCTTTAATTGAATTAAAAAGTATTGTAGGAATATTTCTATCAAAGACATGAAGGTTTTGAGGCAACTCCAGCTTTTCATCCAAGACCAATCTTAAAGGATTATTGCCTTGCCATAGCCTAATATTTAACTGAGGATTGTCGTTTAAAGCAGTATTTGTTCCTATTAAAATAGATGCTTCTTCGCTACGCCACTTATGAACTAAAACTTTTAACTCATCATTCGTAATCCAGTACTTTTGATTGTCGCCAGGATATGCACGCTCAATGTCCATGAAACCATCAAGTGTTTGAGCCCATTTTAAAATAATATAAGGACGTTTATGTTTATGAAAAGTAAAGAAACGTTTATTCAATTCAAATGCTTCCTCTTCCAGAACACCTGTAATAACATTTATACCTGCTGCTTTTAGTTTATTTATACCTTTATTAGCAACAAGAGGGTTTATATCAATATTAGCAACTACCACTTCTTTTAGTTGATGCTGAATTAAAAGATCGGCACAAGGAGGAGTTTTACCAAAATGGGAGCAGGGTTCGAGATTAACGTAAGCTGTAGCATCTTTTAAAAGCGATTTATCTTTAACAGAATTAATCGCATTGACTTCAGCGTGTGCTTCACCATATTTTTGATGATAACCTTCTCCAATAATTAAAT
>CAYRBL010000297.1:0-4847 GCA_964422385.1 uncultured Bacteroides sp. | reverse complement strand
CTTTCCCAAAAGGCATTTATTTATTAAAACTAAATACAGATAAAGGAATAGTGGTAAAGAAATTTGTGAAGGAATAGCCCCTCGACTCCGCTCGGGGACCGACATGTCAAGCGGTCACCGAGCGGAGTCGAGGTGGAGTGCCTAAAGTTGTAAAGGCTAATTAATAATTAATAATAATAATAGAGCCGTTATCAAACAAATGATAACGGCTCTTTGTATTTTTACCCGCTAATCGACTTCGTCGTTAAGCGGAAAGCTTTATTTTCTTAAATCACTAAATCACTAAATCGCAATATCACCAAATCACTAAATTGCTCTATTTTGTAGTATAAATTCAATTTCGTCTAATTCATTCGCATCAAACTTCAAATTACTTAAAGAGCCGACATTGTTATCGAGCTGCTCAACCGAACTAGCGCCCACCAAAACAGAAGTTATCCTTTTATCCTTAAGCAACCATGCAATAGCCATCTGTGCAAGGCTTTGCTCACGTTTAACAGCAATAGCATTTAATGTTTTTACCTTAGCTAAAATGTCAGGTGTAATACGCGCTACCTGTAAGTAGCCATGAGGATTAGCAGCCCGAGAATCATCAGGAATACCATGCAAATAACGATTGCTTAAAATGCCTTGCGCAAGTGGCGAAAAACATATACAACCAACACCATTAGCATCCAACACATCCAACAAACCATCAGTTTCTACCCATCGATTGAGCATCGAATAACTAGGCTGATTAATCAATAGCGGAACACCTTTTTCTTTCAATATATTTATAGCTCTTTGTGTTTGTTCGCCTTTATAATTCGAAACGCCTATGTAAAGTGCCTTTCCTTGCTTATAAATCAACTCCAGCGCACCCATCGTTTCTTCCAAAGGGGTATCTTCATCCCAACGATGATGGTAAAAAATATCAACATAATCCAATCCCATCCTCTTTAAGCTTTGATCCAGACTAGCCACCATGTACTTCTTAGAACCAAAGTTACCATAAGGCCCCGGCCACATATCATAACCTGCTTTAGTTGATATAATCAACTCATCCCGATGCGCAATAAAGTCTGCCTTAAGTATTTTTCCAAAGTTTTGCTCAGCACTTCCAGCAGGAGGCCCATAGTTATTAGCCAAATCAAAATGAGTAATGCCCATATCAAAAGCTTTTCTTAAGATAGCTTTACTGTTTTCAAACACGTCGAAACCGCCAAAGTTATGCCACAAACCAAGCGATATTGCAGGCAATAATAATCCACTTTTACCACAACGATTGTATTTCATTGTATCGTATCTATCGTTAGACGCACTGTATATCATATGAAAATTATTTTAATAATGAATAAAAATAGTATTTCAATTCTCAACAATAGCATACTAAAGCTGAATAGAAATAGGCAGCTAAATTAAATAAATAAAACGTATAATGAATGCTATTTGAAAAGAATATTTAAGGGAATAAAAAAAGGGAGCAAATGCTCCCTTTTCAAACGATCATTAGATCTTAATTTCTTCGTTATTCTTATTAAAGAAATGATATTCTAAAAAGTGATAAGTAGAAACAGATTTAACTTTAATCCACTTCTTATATTTAAAGAACCATTTCAATTGAATAGGATATAAGCCCTTAGTTAAATACGAATAAATATAAGGGTTTGTTGAAAGAACGAGATTATTCTCATTTTGTTCGTGAACCAGATATCTTATGTTATTTTCTATTTCATCAAGGAATAAAATACTTGGTTTAATCTTACCCGAACCATCACAGGCAGGGCATTTCTCCAATACTTCGAAACTCAATTCAGGACGCACACGCTGACGGGTAATCTGCACCAAACCAAACTTGCTTGGAGGCAGAATAGTGTGTTTAGCCAAATCCTTCGCCATTTCATCAAGCAAACGTTGGAACAATTTCCTGCGGTTTAATGCTTCATGCATATCAATAAAGTCGATAACAATAATACCACCCATATCTCTTAGCCTAAGCTGACGAGCTATTTCGGATGCAGCTTCAAGATTAACCTCAAGTGCATTTGCCTCCTGACTTTTTTCGGTATTCAATCGATGACCACTGTTAACATCAATTACATGCATAGCTTCGGTGTGCTCTATAATAAGATAAACACCGCTTTTAATGCTAACAATCTTACCAAAAGAGCTCTTTATTTGCTTCTCAATACCAGCATGTTCAAAAATTGGGACTTTGCTTTTATGAAGTTTAACAATGTCAACTTTATCAGGATAAATTGTACCAATATATGTCTTAATTTCTTCGGCAAGCTGAGTATCATTAACAGTTATACTATTAAAATCTTTGCTTAATAAATCTCTTAAAATAGCAGAAGTTCTGTCAAGTTCACTTATTAATTTCTCAGGAGCTTTAGCAGTTAATAGTTTCTGATGAATTACAGTCCACTTATTAACTAAATTTCTTAAATCAGCATCCAGTTCAGCCACGTTTTTATTTTCGGCAACTGTTCTGATAATTACACCAAAATTTTTAGGACGAATACTCTGTATAAGTCTTTTTAAACGATTACGTTCTTCTGGATTTTTTATTTTTTGTGAAACAGAAACTCTGTTTGAGAATGGTACTAATACAATATATCTACCCGCAAAAGATATTTCGGAAGAAACCCTGGGTCCCTTAGTTGAAATAGGTTCTTTTGCAATTTGAATTAAGATGTTTTGATTGTTTTTAAATACATTTGAAATCTTTCCAGACTTTTCAATATCGTCTTCCAGTTCAAAAGTATCCATTGATAAGCTTTCATTGCCAGCTTGTCCTAATTTTATATATTTTAATAATGAGTTTAATTGAGGTCCGAGATCAAAATAGTGTAGGAATGCATCTTTTTCGAATCCAACATCAACAAATGCTGCATTTAAACCGGGCATTATTTTTCGTATTCTACCTAAATATATATCTCCAACCTGATGGCTGTTGTTATTTTTTTCCTTATGGAGTTCTACTAATTGTTTTTCTTCGAGTAATGCGATTTCAACTTCTGTTGCTCTCGAATCTATTATCAGTTCCTTACTCACGTATAGTTATTTTAGTTATTTTGTAAGTATTATTTTGTTTCTAAAAAATTATAGTTTTAAATAAAAATATTATTAGTCTTTATAATATTCATATTTTGAAATTATAATTGGTCTAATATTAGATGATTTAATATTACTTTACACAAAAAACTAATTACACAATGATGAACTAACAACATTGTGTAATTAATTTTAAAAACAAATAAAAAGAATCTTATTTCTTTTTATGTCTGTTTTTTCTCAAGCGTTTTTTTCGCTTATGTGTTGACATTTTATGTCGTTTCCTTTTTTTTCCGCTTGGCATAATTTGGATTCTTTAATTATTTTACTTTTGTTTTAACTTCTACTACAAAAGTTTTTGCTGGTTTAAAAGAAGGAATGTTGTGTGCTGGGATAATGATAGTAGTATTTTTAGAAATATTTCTACCAGTTTTTTCAGCTCTTCTTTTTACGATAAAACTACCAAATCCTCTTAAATAAACGTTTTCACCTTTAATTAAGTTTTCTCTGATTGTTTCCATGAATGCTTCAACAGTTGCCATGATAGACGCTTTGTCGATTCCTGTTTTGTTTGCAATTTCTGTTACGATTTCTGCTTTTGTCATATTAAATAAATTTTAATTTGTTAAGTAAATCATTTTTTTAGTTTTGCAAAAGTAATATAATTTTCAATACAATGCACATTTTTTTGTTTTTTTTTGTTTATAATAAGTTCAACTTAAATTTGTTTTATGGAAATTAACGATTTTTCTGGTAAAATTTGCAATTGGTATCAAAATAATAAAAGAGATTTGCCTTGGCGAAGTACTGATAATCCGTATTATATATGGTTGTCTGAAATAATACTTCAGCAAACCAGAGTGGAGCAAGGTTTAGATTATTATTTTAAATTTATTCACCGATTTCCTGAAATAAATTTGTTAGCAAAGGCAAATGAGGAGGAAATTTTGAAATTATGGCAAGGTTTGGGGTATTATTCTCGTGCAAGAAACCTACATTTTGCCTCAAAACAGATAATAAATTTTCATAAAGGTAAATTTCCTGACAAATATGAGGACATTTTAAGTTTAAAAGGTATTGGCCTTTATTCGGCAGCTGCTATTGCTTCGATTGCGTTTAACCTCCCTTATCCCGTGATAGATGGAAATGTTTTAAGAGTAATATCAAGAATATTTGGTGTTAAAACAGCTGTAGATTCTTCGCAAGGGAAAAAAGAAATTAATAAAATACTTTTAAATGTTATCGATAAAAAGAATCCAGGTGTCTTTAATCAGGCTACTATGGAACTTGGTGCTTTGATTTGTAAGCCTCTAAATCCACTTTGTGAGCAATGTATGTTTATGAATAATTGTTATGCTTATAATAATAATGGTATAAATTTTCTCCCAGTTAAAGAAAAACGAATTAAACAACGAGATCGTTTCTTCAATTATCTTTTTATTAAATTAAATAAAAAAAATGATACATATATTTATATTAACAAAAGAACAGAAAAGGATATTTGGACCAATCTTTATGATTTTCCTTTAATTGAAACTGAAAAAGAAATAGGGTTCTCTGATAATAATCTTTTTATTTCAATAGAATCCTTTATCAAAACTAATAAATTTATTGTAAACTCTGTTTCTAAACAATACAAACATAAATTATCTCATCAAACTATTTATGCAAATTTTATTGAAATTGAATTATTAAATAGTAAAGCTGTGGATAGTTTAAAAAGATATCAATGTATTAGTATTGAAGAGCTACATAAGTTTCCAATACCAAAGTTAATTGATAATTATATTAAAGATAGAAAATAAAAATCT
>CAYRBL010000296.1:0-4861 GCA_964422385.1 uncultured Bacteroides sp. | reverse complement strand
AAGCCGGTATGACCAATTACGAAGCTACTATGGGTGGCATCGGTGGACAACCTGCTAACTTTGTAAGTGGTGTTCCAGTTGCCGGAACCGGTGATTATTATTACGCAGATTCAAACATTACAGGTTTAAATTCTACCGAAGATTTAGTTGTAATGTTTGACGAAATGGGAATAGAAACTAATCTTGATATCGAAAAAGTATTAGAAACCGGAGCTATGGTTGAACGTATTGTAGGCCGTAGATTGCGTTCCGAAACTATTAAAACAGGAAGAATTCCTAAATCTTTAACGGGACGATAAACAGTGAAGACTTTATTAGTTTGAAAAGATTATAATTCTTATAAAAAAAGAGAGACATTGAATGCAATGTCCCTCTTTTTTTTTCGTTCTAAAAATAAATTATTACATGCTTCCCTTATCAAATAGGACAAAGCATCATTTATAATAAATAAAGATATTAAAATTATCTTTTTTGATATAGGTTATCATTCTATTTATTTATACTTTTGCAGCCCTTAAAATTCTATTAGTTTAACTAAACTTTAATTCTAAGTTTATGTTCTATAATAGCATTTTAAGAACTTTAATTAATAACGATTTTATAATTATTAAATTCAATGTCCGAAAAACAAAATATTGAACAATTTGTAGGGTTCTTCGAACGATTAAAGAATATCTTTATCGGTCGGGCAAAAGATATGAACAACTCCAAATTATTACACAATATATCACTTATAGCTTTCTTTGCGTGGATAGGTTTAGGCTCTGATGGTATAAGTTCCTCATGTTACGGCCCTGAAGAAGCTTTTCGTCATTTGCAAGGACATCATTACTTAGCAATCTTCGTTGCACTTGGTACAGTTTTTACAGTATTTATTATTAGTTCCAGCTACTCTCAGATTATTGAATTATTCCCTCATGGTGGAGGTGGTTATCTTGTAGCCAGCAAACTTCTTTCACCTGTAGTTGGTATGGTTGCAGGCTGCTCTTTACTTATCGACTATGTTTTAACTATTACTCTTTCTATATCTAGTGGTGCTGATGCTATTTTTAGTTTTCTACCTCCGGGTTGGCATTCTTTTAAACTATTTACTGCTTTAGCTGTGCTAGTTTTGCTTATTATTATTAATCTTAGAGGCGTTAAAGAATCAGTTCTTGCATTAACTCCAATTTTTGGTATATTTATTCTTACTCATGTTTTTGCAATTGCGTATATATTTATTACGCACGGTTCAAATCTTAGTATAGTTGCAAAAGATGCTTCTGCCGATTTACACAATAGTGTTTCAGAACTTGGTGTTTTTGGCACAATTTTTCTTATTCTTAAAGCCTATAGTATGGGTGCCGGTACCTTTACAGGTATCGAAGCTGTAAGTAATGGTATGCCTGTTTTAAGAGAACCTAAAGTTAAAACTGCTCATAAAACGATGCGTTTAATGGCAATTTCTTTATCGTTGCTTGTAATGGGTTTAATGTTTTCGTATGCAATATTTAATTTACAATTCGAACCCGGCAAAACTTTAAATGCTATTCTTTTTGAAAGAATGACTCAAACTTGGTCAGGTCAATTAGGTACTATTTTTGTACTGGTAACTTTAATTTCTGAAGCTGCATTATTATTTGTAGCTGCTCAAACCGGTTTTCTTGGTGGACCTGCTATTATGGCTAATATGGCTATCGACATGTGGTTCCCTAAACGTTTTGCATCATTAAGTGATAGACTTATTGCTAAAAATGGAGTATTATTAATGGGTATAGCATCTATAGTTTTAATGCTTATCTCGAAAGGATCTGTTACTTTATTAATAGTATTATATAGTATCAATGTATTTATCACCTTCTGTTTATCTCAACTTGGGATGGTTAGGCATTGGTGGATTGTTAGAAAAACGGATAGAAAATGGAAACGCAAAATAGCAATTAATGGCATAGGTTTATTACTTACTACTTTTATTTTAATCTCTGTTATTATTGTTAAGTTCTCTGATGGTGGCTGGATTACGCTTCTTATTACAGGAACGCTAGTGTTTATTGCTATTAGAATAAGGATGCATTACTATAGTATCACAAAAAAATTACACTGGTTACAAGGAACTATCTCTTCGCATTTATCTGAAAAAATTTGTCAGTATAAACTTAAAAATAGAGACGAAGAACATATAAAAAACCCAATTTATGAAGACAGAACTGCTATCATTCTTATAAGTGGATGGAATGCTACTGGTTTGCATACCTTCTTTAATGTGTTAGATAAATTCTCAGGTGTTTATAAAAATTTTATTTTCCTTGAAGTGGGTAATATTAATGCAGGTAACTTTAAAGGTTTCGATCATTTGGTGAAAGTTAAAATGCACGTTGATGATGAAGTAAATAAATACGTAGATTTAGCTAACGAGCTTGGTTATTTTGCTAAAGGTTATTGGCATGTAGGCACCGAAGTTGTGAGTGAGTTGGAACGAATTGTTCCCCGCATTATTAAGAAATTCCCAGATACTATTGTTTTTGGTGGACAATTAGTGTTTTCTGAAGCATATTATTTATCTAAATTGTTACACAATCATTCTATTTTTACTATTCAGCGCAAACTTTACAAAAGAGGTATTACCACAGTAATCTTACCTATACATATTGATTAGGTAATATTATTTATTAAAATAATATTTTTTTTAAAAGCACTTAAAATAACCTTTAAGTGCTTTTTTTATAAAATAGAATTAACAATTTTTATACATTCAAAAAACGATAGAATTTCCTTTAAAATTATTATTCTTATTTATACAAAAATCATATCGAATGATTGTTATAAACTCCTCTTTTTTATTACATTTTTATATTTTTAAAAAAACATTTAGATAAATAAAAAAATAATACTAATGTTGATATTTATTCTATAATTTATTTATACTTTTGCACGCTTTTGAAAATTAATTTCACTTATAAAAGCAAATTTTAAATCATATTTTCAATGTCTGAGAAACGTAATATTGAGCAAGCTGTTAATTTCTTTGACCGTTTAAAGAACATCTTTGTCGGCAGAGCGAAAAACATGAATGATTCGAAGCTATTACACAATATATCTTTAATAGCTTTTTTTGCATGGATCGGTTTAGGGTCTGATGGTATTAGTTCATCGTGTTATGGACCCGAAGAAGCGTTCCGTAATTTGGGTGGCCATCATTATCTGGCTA
The DNA here is from genome assembly GCA_964422385.1 of uncultured Bacteroides sp. GTDB lineage: Bacteria > Bacteroidota > Bacteroidia > Bacteroidales > JACABE01 > JBAXLO01. The sequence continues at coordinate 1,674 of CAYRBL010000296.1, read as the reverse complement.
TTTTTGTAGCTTTGGGTACCGTGTTTACTATTTTTATTGTAAGCTCAAGTTATTCACAAATCATTGAACTTTTCCCACATGGCGGTGGAGGTTATCTGGTAGCCAGCAAACTCCTTTCGCCTGTTGTTGGTATGATTTCGGGTTGTTCGCTACTTATCGATTATGTGTTAACTATCACCCTTTCTATTTCGAGTGGTGCTGATGCCATCTTTAGTTTTCTGCCTCCTGGTTGGCACGATTTCAAACTTACCTCGGCATTAATTATGCTCGTTTTACTTATCTTAATGAATCTTAGAGGCGTTAAAGAATCAGTAATTTCTTTAACTCCTATCTTTGCAATATTCATTATTACCCACGTTTTTGCCATCGTTTACATTATAGTAACTCATACTACCAAACTTGGTGTTGTTGCTAATGATGCTGCTGCCGACCTACATAGCAGTGTTTCTCAGCTTGGTGTTATGGGTACAATATTTTTAGTACTTAGAGCATATAGTATGGGTGCCGGTACTTTTACGGGTATCGAGGCAGTAAGTAATGGGATGCCGGTTTTGAGAGAACCTAAGGTTAAAACGGCTCATAAGACTATGCGTTTGATGGCAATTTCATTATCTTTTCTTGTTTTGGGTTTGATGTTTTCTTATGCTTTATTCGATCTTCAGTTCGAACAAGGCAAAACATTAAATGCTATTTTATTTGAAAAAATGACTGCAACTTGGTCGGGGCAATTGGGTACTATTTTTGTTTTGGTTACCCTTATTTCCGAAGCTGCTCTTTTATTTGTTGCTGCTCAAACTGGATTCCTCGACGGCCCTCGTATTATGGCTAATATGGCTATTGATATGTGGTTCCCTAAACGTTTTGCATCTTTAAGTGATAGACTTGTTACCAAAAATGGAGTTTTATTAATGGGTATTGCTGCTATTATTTTATTGATAATTTCGAAAGGTTCGGTCAAATTATTAGTAGTTTTATATAGTATTAATGTTTTTATCACCTTTTGTTTATCCCAACTTGGAATGGTAAGACATTGGTGGCAAGTTAGGAAAACGGATAGAAAATGGAAACGTAAACTTGCAATAAATGGAATTGGTTTAATACTTACTACTTTTATTTTAACCTCTGTGGTGGTTATTAAATTTACCGAAGGTGGCTGGATAACTCTTATCATTACTGGTGGTTTGGTGTTTATTGCTATCCGTATTAGGATGCATTATTTTCATATAACTAAAAAATTGCATTGGTTGCAAGGCACTATTTCTTCTCATCTAAAAGAAAAGATTAGCCAATATAAATTAAAAGATTCAGAAGCCGATGGACTTCGTAATCCTAATTTTGAGAAGAAAACTGCTATCATTTTAGTTAGTGGTTATAATGCTACTGGACTTCATACTTTATTTAATGTTTTAGATCAGTTCGAAGGTGTTTATAAAAACTTTGTATTTTTGGAAGTTGGGAACATAAATGCAGGTAATTTTAAAGGTTTCGATCATTTGGTAAAAGTAAAAATGCACGTCGACGAGGATGTGAATAAATATGTAGACATTGCCAACGAACTGGGCTATTATGCGCAGGGCTACTGGCATGTAGGCACCGAAGTTGTAACAGAAATGGAGCGTATGGTTCCACGTATTATGAGACGTTTCCCAAATGTAACTGTATTTGGTGGGCAAT
>CAYRBL010000295.1:0-4865 GCA_964422385.1 uncultured Bacteroides sp. | reverse complement strand
CGGTTATGTCTCCTGCTTCGGTTTCTATAATAATGTTGCCTTCTTTATCAATCTTCATTTCTTCAACATCACCTGTATAATGCATCTTGATTAAGGAAGCATCTGCTCCGGGATGTAAGATTATTTTATATTTAATCCCTCCTTTAGTAGGAATAGTATATTCAAGATCTATATTTGGGTAAATATCTTTATAAAGAAGTTTTTTATATCCTTTTGCCATTACATTTTCATATCCTTTTTCTCCAAAAGTATAATATCCTTCTGACTGTTCACCTGCAATTAGCTCAGCATTAGCATTACAGCCTTCCCAATTCATTGTTACATAAAATATCTTTTGTTCTTTATCTGCTTCCTTCCCTAGTTCTCTTTCCTGATGTTCTCTTTCTTCTTCCGAAATAGTATCTCTCTTTATAAGTTTGAAAATAACTCCTTGTTTAGTAAAAAATATCTTATCCGAATTATTTATAGCATATAAAACAGGAGTTTTTGATTCGAGCCAATTGTTAAATTGTCCTTTGTTTTCAACAAATACATCTGTATGAAAAGGATTATTGGTAGTCCAACCCGAAGCAGCAGGCTTTGGATTTGTTTGCACATTTTGGGCTGTAAGCCTGTTGGTATTAATATACAGGGTGCTTATAATGGCTAATAAAATTATTATTGCTTTCTTCATAATATAAATAAAGTACAAAGATAAGAAATATTTATGAATTATGAATTATGATTTATTTTTATTTTTAACAAAATTTGTTCCTAATAGTGGATAAATATCAATAGAAAACAAAAACCACACTTTTCCAAAATCTAATTTTACATTTTCCATCATCAATTTTACATAAAGGTCTCAATTGTCCCATATGTCCCATTTTCACTAGCAATAACAGAAAACACAATGTCAAAACTGTCCTCATTGTCCAACAGTATTTATAATAAGGATGCTGATGTTGCTGGTTGTCAGAGCTACTAAGGTTATTTACTTGAAATAAGGTTTTATCTTACTCCACTCTCCGCTTAACGACGAAGTCGATTAGCGGATAAACAAAAAAAACAACCCCATTATTGTCTAAATTCTTAAATCACCAAATCACCAAATATGCATTAAAAACACGTCGATAGCCATTGCGCACCAACTTTTGCAATTGCGCACGACACGACAGCCTCTGCGCACCAACTTTTGCAATTGCGCACGACACGATAGCCATTGCGCACCACTCGCTGGTCATTGCGCGTTTGATCAAACAAAAATCTAAACATATATTTAATATTACCAAAACGATTGTTAATTTAAACATTTTATTATTCCCATTTTATTCATTAATAATTCATATATTTGTAAAAAATTAAAAGGAGTTGTATTAATGGAAATTTTAATGATAATCATAGCTTTAGCTTTAGGTGTATTAATAGGTTGGACCTATTCGCAAAGCATCTGGAATAAAAAAAGACAAAGTATCGAACAATTACGCAACGATAGCGATAGAAAACTACTTATTTTAGAAACCGAAAAAGAAACTATTACCAAATCAAACGAAGATTTAATTCGTAGACTGGAACTAGAAATACAAGAACTAAAAGCTATGCTGAGCTCCGAACAACAGAAATCGGAAGCACTTAACAGTCGTATTTCTAAAGCTGAAACAGAATATCGTAATCTTTTGGACAAACTTAATACTCAGAAATTAGAATACGAGGATTTGCAAAAGAAATTTACAGGCGAATTCGAAAATATAGCTAATAAAATCCTAAAACAAAACTCACAAGAGTTTACTGCCGTTAATCAAAAAAACATTGCAGACATCCTTAATCCATTAAAAGAAAAAATACAAACTTTTGAACAAAAAGTACAAGACACCCACGAAAAAGGTGTGCGTGATAGTGTTAGCCTGAGAGAAGAAGTGAAGAAATTGTATGATTTGAACAACAAAATAAGTGAAGAGGCAAACAATTTGACCAAAGCGCTGAAAGGAGATTCTAAAAAACAAGGCAATTGGGGCGAAGTGGTACTGGAAAGAATATTAGAGCGTTCGGGACTTATAAAAGGCGAGGAATACGAAACTCAGTTTACTGCCCGCAACGAAAATGGCGAGATGATACGACCTGATGTCGTGATAAAGCTACCTGATAATAAACACATAATTATTGATTCGAAAGTTTCGTTAGTGGCATATGAACAGTATTCAAGCGCCGAAACAATAGAGGATAAAGATAAGTTTGCGAAACTACACATAGAGTCGATCAAAAACCACGTAAAGGGTTTGAGCGATAAAAGCTATGCACATTCCGAATCCTTTAACTCTCCCGATTTTGTACTTATGTTCTTGCCAATAGAATCTTCGTTTAGCATCGCAATTCAGCAGGACATAGAGTTATTCAACTTCGCCTGGGAACGCAGAGTTGTGATAGTTAGCCCCTCTACCCTACTCGCTACCCTTAAAACTATAGAATCAATTTGGAAAAGAGAGAAGCAAACTCAGAACGCAAACGAAATAGCAAAGGAAGCCGGCAGTATGTACGACAAATTTGTGAACCTTACCGAAGATTTTAAGAAACTAGGAAATCAATTGGATACCGTAAGGAAAACCTATGACGAGGCAAACAATAAACTATACATCGGCAACGGGAATATTATAAGTAAAATAGAGAAACTTAAGAAATTAGGCGCGAAGAATAAAAAAGACCTGAACGTAAATGCAATCGCAGGTAAACAAATGGAGTACCTAATGGACACCGATGAGGAAGAATTAACAATTAATAATTAATAATTAATAATTAAAAATTAAAAATTAAAATCGTATTAATTCCCCCTTTGAAGGGGGCTAGGGGGATGTGTTAAGTATTACGAATAATAGTTTAATATTACATATATGAAAAGGGTTATAAGTTATATTTTAATTGGTTTCGGCCTTGTGCTTGCTTCTTGCGGGAGTATGTACAAACTTGAAAATGTTAACCTTGCTCAAACATATAATCCGCAAAACAAAACTACTGCCATCGAAACTAATATTTGGCACCTTAACGATAGCGTTTCTGCTTTAAGTGTTAGGTTTAATCAATCTGATGTGTCGGAAGAAAAAGTGAAATCATATAATATTAGCTACGAAATATACGACACCAAGGAATCTACATTGGTATTTAATAGCGAAAAAGAAGATAAAAGCATCCTTTTGAACGATACCAATCTTTTAAAAAATAATATTATTAATTGCCCTACCATTGTTATTAATAAACTCACAAATAAATCAATTTATCTTTTAAAACTTTATATTAACAACTCTGAAAAGAAAAACCTTACAGAAATATATCTTAATATTGATAAAACAAATGCATTAAATCGTCAGAATTTTCAACTAAAAGATGAAGATGGGAGTATCATTTATCGAAATTATATAAAATATAACGAAGCTTTTAAAATAACATATAATAATAATGCTACTAAAACGCTTTATGTAAAATATTTTAAACCTAATAATTCAATTGCCTTACCTCCCTACTCCGCTGATGTAGAAAAAACGCTGGAATTTAAAGCCGATAGTGTTTATAAAATATCCCTTTCTAACTACGAAACAAACTTCATCACTTTGACTAACGAAGGAATGTATCATATACAAGCTGATACTTTAAAGGACGATGGTCTTACATTATATCAATATAATTATGATTATCCTTTTATAAAAACTCCTTTGCAAACACTGTTTCCTCTGCGCTATTTATCCACACGTAAAGAGTTTGACGAACTAAATCAGAGCATAGATTATAAATATGCAGTCGATAAATTCTGGTTAAACATTGCAGGAAATCCTGATAGGGCAAAATCATTAATCAAGAAATATTATAATGCTGTAAAAGATGCCAACCGCTTCTTTACTTCCTACACCGAAGGATGGCGAACCGTTAGAGGTATGATTTATATTATATACGGCCCTCCTACCAGTGTTTTTAAAAGTATAAATTCGGAAACCTGGGTGTATGGTATTCCCGGAAATTTATTATCTTTGAAATTTATTTTTGATAATAATATCAATCCTTTTACTGATAATGATTATATTTTAAGAAGAGACCCAGCATTGAAAGCGAGCTGGTTTGATGCAGTGGAAATATGGAGACGATGATTCAATTACGAATTACGAATTACGTTAGTTTAAATAAAAAAACAAATACAAATACTTATATATAAATAATGGAAAAAGAGAATTTAATTTATGGGCTTAGGCCAGTTATTGAAGCAATAAAATCGGGTAAAGAAATTGAAAAGATATTTATTCAGAATGGACTTAGAGGTGATATATATATTGAGTTATTTCATTTATTAAAAGAAAGTGAAGTTCACAGTCAGTATGTACCTGTTGAAAAGCTAAACAAACTTACACCTAAAAATCATCAGGGAATTGTAGCTTATACTTCGGTATTATCATACACCAAAGTGGAAAGTGTAATACCATTTATATACGAACAAGGCAAAACTCCTTTAATACTTATTTTAGATAGAATAACTGACGTAAGAAACTTTGGAGCGATAACTCGTACAGCCGAATGCGCTGGAGTAGATGCGATAATTATACCTACAAGAGGTAGTGCTCAAATAAACTCTGATGCTGTGAAAACATCTGCTGGAGCTTTGCACAAAATACCTATTTGTAAATGCGAAAATTTAAAAGAAACCATAGATTTTTTAAAGAAAAGTGGATTACAAATTGTATCTGCAACCGAAAAAGCTGACGACTTCCATTATAAAACAGACTTCACTGCTCCTACAGCAATCATAATGGGCTCAGAAGAAGATGGTGTATCACCAGAATATATTAAATTGAGTGATAGTAAAGTTAAAATTCCATTGTTTGGCGAAATTGAATCCTTAAATGTTTCGG
>CAYRBL010000294.1:0-4871 GCA_964422385.1 uncultured Bacteroides sp. | reverse complement strand
GGGCAATACATAGCTACATTAGATAGAACTGAGATAAGCAACCGTATTAAAGACTTGCAATCAGAACTCGAGAAGCTGGAATCGCAGCTTACCCGCACAAAGCTGGATACCTCTTTAGATCTTCGTGGTTCGAGAGACGAACTTATAAATCTTAAGTTTGCAATGGAAGAACGTCAAATCGTATTAGACCAATCAAAATACGAACCGCCAGCAAGCATCCGACAAGCAGAAATAGACCTGCAAAGGGCGCAAAGAAACTATGAGCAAGCTGTACAAAACTACAAGCTGAAACATAGCAAAGCCAAGGCTACGATGAATGAAGTGATGGCTTCGTACGACCAATCGAAACGTAAGTATGATAACCTTGTGAGTGTTTTGAATGAGTTCACGGTGAAGGCCCCTAAGGCTGGAATGGTTATCTATAAAAGAGATTGGGACGGAAGAAAACAAGGGGTAGGTGCAACAATCAATGCGTGGAACAATGTGGTGGCAACGCTTCCTAATCTATCAAAGATGATAACCAAAACGTATGTTAACGAGATTGACATAAGCAAAGTTAAAGTAGGTCAAAAGGTGGAGATAGGTGTAGATGCTTTCCCAGAAAAGAAATTTACAGGAAAGGTAACAGAAGTAGCTAACATTGGAGAGCAAATGAAGGGCTCGAACGCAAAAGTGTTTGAAGTAAAGATTCTGGTAAACGAATACGATTCTATCCTTCGCCCAGCGATGACCACAAAGAATATGATCATCACTTCGATAATACCAAAGGTAATGTACGTTCCTATTGAGTGTATACAAAGAACCGACAGCATAAGTTTTGTTTATAAAAAGGATGGTTTGGGAGCTAGCAAACAACAGGTGAGAGTTGGTACTACTAACGAAAATGAGATTATCATCACCCAAGGATTGAACGAAGGGGACAAAGTATTTCTGTTGCCTCCTGAAGAAGCCGAAAAACTTAAATTAGTACGACTAAAATGAGCGATAAAAGAGTCCTGATTCAGCAAGAGAGCAGTCGTTTTATTTATATCCTCAACATCGCTTTTGAAGCGGTACTTGCCAATAAGTTTCGTTCGTTGCTTACGGCTTTGGGTATCATCTTTGGCGTTGCAGCTGTGATTGCTATGATGGCAATAGGCAATGGTGCCAAGAAAGAAATTCTTGATCAGATAAAACTGGTTGGGGTTAATAATATTATTATCACACCAAAAATAGATAAGAAAGATAAACAGGATAAAGATGCCCAATCGGCGACTGATAGCAAGCAAAACGACCCTAAAGCCAAGAAGAAATTCTCTCCTGGTTTAACGCTTAAGGATGCCGAAAGTATTAGAGAAATCATACCTACTGCCAAGTTTGTTAGTCCTGAAGTTACCTTCGATTCAAAAGTTATTATGAACGGTATTAGCACTTCTGCAACTTTGAGTGGCGTTAGTCCCGACTTTTTTACTGTTTTTAATTTGAATATTACCGAAGGTTCTATGTTTAATGAAGAGCAGCTTCGCGATGGAAAACAGGTGTGTATTATCGGACCTGTTATCAAATCAAAGTTGTTTCCAAAAGAAGACCCTTTAGGGAAATATATTAAGTGTGATAATCTATGGCTAAAGGTTATTGGGGTTATCGAAAGCAAGAATGTTACCCAGTCGGCAAGCGAAAATCTTGGCATCAGCGATTACAACAAGAACATATATGCTCCTCTGCAAACCCTTCTGTTAAGGGTTAAGGATAGGGCTTTGATTAATGCCAGGTCGCTGGCTAACGATGATAATTCGGATGAATCGACAACTACGGATGATGCTGGAGAATCTAAAAACTTTAATCAAGTTGATAAAATAGTTGTTCAGGTGGACGAGTCAACGAATTTGCCTGCAACTACCGAAATCCTTAAGAAAATGCTGAAGCGTCGTCATTGTGATGTGGATGATTACGAGATAAAGATTCCCGAACTTTTATTAAAACAAGAACAAAAAACAAAGGATATTTTCAACATTGTTTTGGGAGCTATCGCAAGCATATCGCTGCTTGTAGGTGGTATCGGTATTATGAATATCATGCTTGCTTCGGTGATGGAACGTATCAAAGAAATAGGAATCCGACTGGCTTTAGGGGCCACCAAAAAGGATGTAATTCTACAGTTTTTAACAGAAGCTACCATGATAAGTTTAAGTGGAGGTATTGTAGGTATATTATTAGGAGTTGCTTTGGCTAAAATCATCATGGAACTAGCCGGCATTCTAACCATCATTTCGCCATTATCGATAGTAATTTCTTTCTTTGTTTCAACGTTAGTGGGCATCTCTTTTGGATATATGCCAGCACGTAAAGCAGCTAGACAAGATCCCGTTACATCATTACGCCATGAATAAATATTATGTAAGATGAAAAGAATCTCAATTCCTTTACTCCTTATTATTATTGCAAGCATCTTTTCGGCCAAAGGGCAAAGCGTACAGAAAGTATTGACGCTCGAAGAGGTTATTAACATTGCAAAAAAACAATCGCCCGATGGCCTTGTGGCTACCAACAAATTCAAGAGTAGTTACTGGCAATACCGTACATTTAAGGCGGGTTTCATGCCGATGCTCAGCTTTAATGCTACGCTGCCGAGCATCAATCGTTCCATTTCTAAGGTTACCAATCAAGACGGTAGCCAGTCGTTTGTTGACCAAAAGTCGGCTGATTATTCGTTGAAGATGAATTTAACGAAGACGATTGGTTTAACGGGAGGGCAGGTCTTTATCAATTCAGGTTTCGAACGTTATGATGAATATAAGAATGGGCACACTACTTCTTTTCTCACCAATCCTGTTACCATTGGCTACAGCCAGCCTGTGTTTGCCTACAATCCTTATCGTTGGTCTCGAAAGATTCAGCCATTGTTGTATGATGAAGCAAAACAGCAGTATTTGGAAGATGTTGAGCAGTTATCGATGAAAGCTACCAATCTTTTCTTCGATTTATTGGATGCACAGATTCGAGCGCGTATTGCTAAGATTAATCAGGCTAATAATGATACTTTATATAAGATTGCTCGCGGAAGATATAATCTTGGGAAGATTGCCGAAAACGAGCTACTACAACTAGAGTTGAGCTTGTTGAATTCAAATCTACAGTTAGAGCAAACACGTAATGAGGTGGAGGTGGCTTTGTTTAAACTTAAGTCTTTTTTGGGTATAAAAAGCAATGAAAAGATAGAGCTGGAGATTCCACATCAGTTGATGGACATTAAGATAAGTGCCGAAAAAGCTATTGCAGAAGCCAGAGGGAATCGTACGGATGCAATTATGTTTGAACGCAAACTTATTGAAGCCAGAAGCAATGTGAACAGGGCTAAAACCGAGAACCGATTCAATGCAAATATTTATGCGCTTTATGGGCTTACGCAGAGTGCCGATCAGTATAATATGGCTTATAAAAATCCACTCGACCAACAGCAATTAGCCTTAGGATTACAGGTTCCGATATTAGATTGGGGTTTGGCAAAAGCTAAGATTAAGGTTGCAGAGTCGAATCAGGAGTTGGTAAATACACAGATTGCACAACAAAGGATAGATTTCGATCAGGAAATAATGATTAAAGTGCTTCAATTTAACATGCAATACAGTCAATTGCTTATTGCCGCCAAGGCCGACACGATAGGGGAGAAGCGATTTATGGTGACCAAAGAAAGATATATGATAGGCAAGCTTGGCATCACCGATTTGAACATTGCGATGACCGAGAAGGATAGAGCGTCACAGGATTACCTCTCAGCACTTCGTTCGTTTTGGTTTAATTATTTCGACATGCGCCGTCTTACGCTTTACGATTTTATGCAAGACACTAAACTTGGCGTTGACTTCGAAACGATGAAATAAGTGAAGACTGAATTAACAATTAATAATTAATAATTAAAAATTAAAAATTAAGAATTACATCTTGCATTGCTCCCATCTCCTTTTAGGAGAGGGTTGGGGGTGAGGTAAAAAAAGCCGTTATCAAACATAAGATAACGGCTTTTTCTTTTTCAACTTTGTAGGTTTTCAGTAGCTTAGGGTGTGCCAAATAAATTGCAGCACGTGCGGATGCAGCTGACACACGTGCGGACGACGCTGACGCACGTGCGGATGCAATTTACACAGGTGCGGACGATGCTGACGCACGTGCGGATGCAATTGACACAAGTGCGGACGACGCTGATGCACGTGAGGATGCAAATGACACAGGTGCGGACGCCGCTGACGCACGTGCGGAAACAATTTACACAGGTGCGGATGCAGCTGACGCACGTGCGGAGACAAATTGGTGATTTGATGATTTAAGAAATTTATTATAGGAAGTTCTTTCCAATTTGGTTTGATGAGGTTTTTTTTAAAAAATGTCAAATATTATATAAATGTATATTGAAAGGCTTATTAAATCTACAAATAGTTTAAAAATCTTAACATCTTAAAATAGATTATTTTGTTAAAATTAATCTTTTAACAAAATAAAATTAGGAATATCTTCATTTTTTATATTATATTTGCAAACTATTATAAACAAATTAACTTTTAAACATTATGAAAAAAATAATTACAATTTTAGCCTTTTGCTTTATATTTATAAGTATAAATGCACAACAAAATTTCAATGGGTATTTCACCAACCCTTCAAATGGCAATGGTGATGTTTTAGTTAATACAGCTATTACAAATTTTGTAAGTGGGAAAATGTTAATAATTGACACTTATGTCGACGGGAGTACAAGTAATTATTACTTATTATTTACATTTATTGATGATTATTTTAATCCAGTAAATAATAGAAGATATGATTCACCTAATATTAAAATATCTATTAACGACGTAAAATATGATCAATTACATGACACTTATATAGCTTGTGGG
>CAYRBL010000293.1:0-4871 GCA_964422385.1 uncultured Bacteroides sp. | reverse complement strand
GCTTATTTATTGCGTTTTAGCTTTTTTACCAGCTCTCCCTCTTGTAAACCATAAATCCGTACATCTGATTAATAGTCAATTATTTATAAATCACTTTTGTATTTTGTTTGGCGACATTTGGCGACAATCATTTAATTTCAACGTGTTGAACTAATTTGTATTCGTTTGTTGACATGTCCAATTTAAACAATCTACCATCCGAATAATACTTGTAAAAGAAGCTTCTAATTACCCTTTCAGTCATGTCTACAGCTACAGATATTTCAACAACTTTTTTAGTTTGGTTATCAGTAATATAAATAACTTTAGTATTATTCTTTTTTGCTGAAACTTCAAGTTCTTGAACTTCTTTAAGTTTTGATATTATACCAATTGCTTTTGATTCTAAATCTATTTTCTTATTAGTTTGAGAATAAGTAAACGAATAAGAAAATATTAGTACAAATGAAATAATCAAGGTTTTCATAATTGTCTAAATTTTGATTACTATATAGATAATAATTATATCATATCTTTTGCAAAATTCTTTTAGATCATGATTAATTGCAGTATTTAAACTATCTTCTTTTGACCCAAAAACCATTAAAATCAAATTTTCATTATCATATCTTTTTTCCTGATATGTGAGTAATTGACCTTTCATTCTATCAAATGAAGTTGATTTTAAAATTTCAGATGATAACTTCAATTCTATTCCAACAACACCATTTGCAATATCCAAATCAATAGCTTTTGCGCTAGTTCCCTGTATTCCAAATTGCTGTGTTACAGTTTGATATTTTGCAATTAAATTCTTGTATAGTTGATTTTCGATGGATTTTTCAGTAAATCCGTTCTTTAATTTATCATCAATTTTAGGTTTGAAACTTTTCAAGTCAGTTGTAATGTCCTCAATATTTGCCTGTTTATTTGATATTCTACTATCTTCAGATTTCTTATTACTGTTAATAATAAGTAATCCAATAATAATTACTGCAAAAAATATAATTATACCTGAATCCATAAGCAATTTTTTTTAATGATTATCAGCTACCATCCCGTAACCGGTTTTATTATTTTTCTCTCTCAACAGTTTTATTATTTCTGTTTTATCCTGAATTTGCTGTTTTAGTAGTTCTATTTCCCTGTCTTTACTTTCAAACAGTTTCTTATCCCCTGTACTCATTTGAGTAGTACCCCCATCAATTAATTGACCCTGCATGTTTTCAAAAAACAACATCGGGTTAATTTTCAACAGTTCACACAGTTTTTTCAGTTTCTGAAGCTGAATAGTTTCTTTTTGGACACTTAATCGAAAACCATCGTAACCCATTCCAATTTCGGTTGCAACTGCCTGCACTTCAAGATTCTTTGAATCTATCAGTAATTTTAAATCATTGTAATTCATAATGTTACAGTTTACGCAAATTAATATCAATAGTTTTAATATATATTAACACGAAATATAATTCGTATGACACGAAATATATTTAGTTTTGCAGCGTATAAACTCATACAAATATAATAAATTTATACACCACAAACATTAAACCACATTTAAAATGGAATCGGTAAAAGAAAAAGTAGAAGTAAACGAGTTCAGAATATGGCTCGGAACTATTCCGATGGCAGATTACGAAGCCATAAGGAAACAGATTATTGAAAAATGTAAAACGAAAGATTACATCTTTCGTAACTGGAAATCATTTATTACACGTGTGCCATTGTTAGAACGGTCTATTATCAATCAGATAGCACTGGAGTACAACGGTTCTGTATGTTTTAAATCAGATGAACCATGAAATACACAACCCTAAAATCCGACAAAGGATTTGAAATCAGTTACAGCATCCGGATGAAATTATTCCTACTCATTCAGACCAATTTCAAACCGATGAATTTTCCTGATCTATTAGAAAGTAATTTCTTAGCAAGCCAAAGCATCAAAGAACTGGATGCTGTAGGTATGTACGACGATGGCACCGGTTATATGATTTATTTACTACACAAAGGATATAACCTGGAGCAACTAAAAGCAGACATTGAAAAGATTTTCCAAAACTATTTTATAGATAAAAATCATGAGTGAATTTAAAATTTCTGAAGATAAAAAGTCAATAATAGTTGACGGTAAAATATTCGTCATAGACGAAAATAGAGATAAGAATAAATGTGTTTTTAAAGATGGTGGTATCTGTAAATTACCTAGAGAATACAGAATGTGTCCAAATACTAAATTAGGAGCATATAAACGGAAAAGAACATAAATTAATATACAGCCATGAAACGAACAATAGCAACCCTACTCACAGATGCACAGAACATCGCTATTAAAAGCGCAACGGACGAACAAACCGAAATACATTTTGATTCTCAAACATGGCCGGATAAAACCTGCATTCATATAATTTCCGGCCGATGGGAAATTGAAAGCATCAACCGCAATGTTGTACACCTTATTAATCACGATCAAATAATTAAAGACCATGAAAACAACTTATTATAAATACACTTCTAATTGTTTATTCAAATCATTTGACCCAAAAAAGAAAATTAAAATATCAGTTGATTTATATGATTTTTACACTGGTATAAATATTCGGGATTATGAAGTTACAGAATTAAAATCAGTCGATGATATGGTTGAATGTACTAAACTGGAGTTTGACAAAGCTTTTAATTTGGCACTTGCTTTACTTTCAAATAAATCATTAAATAAAGATTCAAAATGATACTAACATTCAGTAAACCCGAATTTGTAGACCGGATAATAGCCGGTACAAAAATTCATACCATCCGCGAAGACTTAAAAGAACGTTGGAAAAAAGACATGAAAATACATTTTTGGTTGCATAACCCACGAAATGTAAAACAAAACCCTCATACGTTCGCAAATGGTAAGGTTATCTCAGTTTTTGATATTTGGATATTGCCTGATAACGATTATGTACTGGTAATGTCGACCGGGATTAATTACAAAGTAGAGTTTAAAACTCAATCGGCTTTAAATGCCTTTGCCATTAATGATGGTTTTGATTCGTGGGAAGACATGAAAAAATGGTTTAAAACGGACTTTAGAGGTAGGATTATAAATTTTAAAGTAACCGAAGTACTACCATGCTCCCCGCAAACTTAACCCACGGCAAAAGCTATAGTTTCACACCCGAAGGCAAACAACCTGTTACACTGGTTTATCAGTACGAAATTTTAAATCATTGGGCGTTTACCGCTCCCGGAATTGCTGAAATTATTTTACTTCAAAAACACCAAATTAAAGACTTGACAGAATTATGATAAATCCAAATTTAGAAAGCCATTATTCGCTATTTTCCAACGGTCAAGGAAGCGGATATATTTTTGAAGATGAAACTGAAATCAATCAGTACATTCAACCTATTTCTATTTGCATAGGTTCTAAAACAATTAATCCTGGAGATATGACCGATTTAGACAATTACCTTACCCAAAAAGTAAAATATTTGGGTGTAGTAAATGATAGGGGAATGATATTTTATTATGGTAAAGATCAAATTTCAATGTTTCCCCGGTTCTATTATGGTTTAATATGGTATATAAGTTCAACCCGAATTTTTGAAATGTACAGCGAAAGAGGCGGTAGAGATCACAACTTCAAAAATGGTAAATGGAAATGACCGAACTTTCAACTGTAATCTATCAACTATCAACTAGTTTATGACCCACACCGAAGCCATCCGAAAACTGATAGACCGGAACGTGTCACTGGTAAAGCAAAAAGGAGCATCCGACTACAGCCGCGAAACTGATAAGCTGATTAACACCCTGTTACAGTATATCCACGAAACGGATAAGGAGCTAAACCGATTAAAAACTTTGGAGAAAAACAACGATATAGTTTTTAGCCTGTTTGGTTTACCCGATGCATTAAAAACGGTTGATATTGAATTTTTGGAACGATATATTAAGTTCGATGTCATGGATGGGATGTACGTGTTTTCGGATTGGAGTTTTGAGGGTTTTGAAATTACACCTCAGTACATTGTCCGAAAGTTTGAAGCAATTACCAAAAGTATTAACGATGATTTTAATATGTATAAGTTTGCAGTTGACAATCAAATAATTACAACCGAAAATTACAACACATTTGAGAAATCAGATAATAACTGGTTTACATGGTTTAAGCACAATTATTCAGAGAAAGAAATTAAAGAAATTCTAAAACGTGAAAAATATTACGACTATGAGCGAGTTACCCGATAAAATTGATACTTCAACCGAAATAACCGACATTGAACAACTTAAAGTTGATCATGATTTTTACGATTGCGAGATGGATAAATCGACCGGAAAATATAAAGATATTCATTTCGACCGGTTACGATTGACAAACAAACTCAAATCACTGGGGTTTTTTCGGTACGATTTACCCGATGGAGCATATCAATATGTCCGTATAGCTCAAAATAAGCTCAAAATTGTACAGCCCTATTATATTCGCGATGTGTTTGAAGATTACATTATTAATCTACAACCTTTGCAACATGAGTTTATCATTCAGGAAGAAAAAACCTTTGTTACGGTTACTTCAAAAATGATACTCAGTAAAATGTACAAATCCATTAAAACCTACTTTTCGCCCGAATACCTGGAACGCTTACGCCCCGAAAGTACCATAGAAATACAGGAAGATACCGAAGCAACAAAATATGTCTTCTTTCAAAACTGTTTTGCTGAAGTTACCAAATCCGGTACAGTTACAAAAGACTATTCACAGCTTAGTAATTTCATTTTCGAGGGTTCAATGTTACGCCGTGACTTTCAGTTTACACAGGTAAAAGGAAATTTTGAGCAATTTGTAGAAAACGTAACCGGGCGCGATGCCGTCCGTAAACGTTCGCTTATGTCGTTAATCG
>CAYRBL010000292.1:2894-4910 GCA_964422385.1 uncultured Bacteroides sp. | reverse complement strand
CAGCATCAGGGTGTTTAGCGCAGGTTTTTACTTCGCCTACTACAACACCTTCGAGTCCACCTTTGATGGATTCTATTTTTTCGATACCCTCAACTTCCAACCCACAATCAGTAAGTAATTGAGCTGCATTTTCGGGTGCAATGTCTATTGGCAGATACGATTTTAGCCACTTGTACGATATTTTCATCTGAAATAAATATTAAGATGGCAAAGTTACACATTTTTGTGATACTAGCATTGATTGATGAAAACTTTGTAAAATACATTTCTAAAATAAATAGCAATTATTAGTTTTAAAGTTCTAAAAAGAGCTATAATTAGACTAAAATTTAATTCTAAAAATGTTTTTACACCCAATGTGCCCAAATATTACACTCATTTCGCCCATTTTTTAAGGCAAATTCGCCCCAATTTACATCCAATCCGCCCTAATAACCAGGCTTTGCCCCTGAATTCTTCGGGGCGAGCATCGAAATAAGCTCCTCTAAAAGTAAATTCAGCTCCTCTGGGAACAAATTCAACTCCTCTGGGAGTAAATTATACTCCTTTTGTAACAATTTAAAGGAGTAGCGCCCCAAATTCAAAGCCTCTTGTATGATTTAAGCACCACTTAAACAAAATTGGAGTCCTCATATAACAAATTAACTGCTCCTCGCCCCAAAAACAAGACCTCTTTAAGTCGTCGCCAAAGCTCCATTTTCAAAAACCAAGCCTCTATTTTCAATTCCCACTCCTCTGTCCCTGATTTTTCTTCCTAAATAAGTTGTAACAACACCTAAATTTTCAATTCCAAGACCTAAATAATTCGATTCGACAACTGCATTATCAAAAATAAGACCTCACTTAACAGAATTATGACCTCCATTTACAAAAACAGAGGCATTAGAAATAAAATTAAAAACAATTTTTTATTATTTCAAAAGAAAATTGGAAATAATCTTCTGACCGTTTTCTGTTATATATGATTCGGGATGAAATTGAACCCCATGTATATCGAAGGTCTTATGCTTAATAGCCATAATGTTTTCATCCTCGTCGATGGCGGTAATTAAAAGATCGTTGGGAAAATCTTCGTTGCTTACAATCCACGAATGATAGCGCCCTCCAATGAAGATTTCGGGAACTTTTTTAAAGATATAGTCCTTATCATCGCATAAATAGATAACGGAACCAACACCATGTGCTATTTCTTCCATATTATATAACGTAGCACCAAAACATTCGGCAATAGCCTGATGTCCCAAACAAATTCCAAGCATTTTCTTTTTGCCTGCATAATGCTTAATCAATTCACACATAACACCTGCCTCAGAAGGAAGACCAGGTCCTGGCGAAAATAAAAACATTTCGTACGTATTAGCTTCCTCTAAACTAATCTCATTATTTTTCTTTATTTCATAATCCATAAACCCACACTGCTCAACTAATTGAACCAGATTATAAGTGAAAGAATCGTAATTATCGATAATTAATAGCTTCTTATTTTTAAACATAGGGCAAAATTAAACTAATTTATTTAATTTTACACCCTCAATTTATAAATAATATGAACGACGCAATAAAATTAATGAATCAATATGGTAGCGAAGGGATTCCCTTCCTTTTTATTATTGATTTTAAAATGAAAAATCCAAAGGTTTACACCTTAGATGCTTTGCCTAATGATATTTTTTATAATATAAATGGTATTAAAAATTATGAAGAAAAGACTTCAGAACCTACTAATTTTATTTTAACTAAAACTCCAGTAGCATTTGATAGTTACAAACTTGCCTATGATAAAGTGATTTCAAATCTTAGGTATGGCAATAGCTATCTAATAAATCTTACGCAACCCACAAAGATAGAAACTACGCTTACGCTGACTGATATTTTTCATAGAAGTTCGGCTAAATACAAACTTCTTTATAAAAATTCTTTCGTGGTATTTTCCCCTGAGATTTTTATTAAGATAAATAATGGAATTATTAGTTCATACCCGATGAAAGGCACTATAGATGCGAACATTGAGGATGC
>CAYRBL010000292.1:0-2794 GCA_964422385.1 uncultured Bacteroides sp. | reverse complement strand
GGTTCGATATCAGGAGCTCCCAAAAAGAAAACGGTAGAAATCATCGATGAAGTTGAGGGATACGACAGAGGTTTTTACACAGGCGTATTTGGAATATTTGATGGACAAAATTTGGATAGCGGTGTGATGATTCGCTTTATAGAAAAGTATGAAGAGCAGCTATATTATAAAAGTGGCGGTGGAATTACAGTTAATAGTACTGCCGAAGACGAATATCAGGAACTAATAGATAAAGTGTATGTTGCGATTGCTTGAAACCATTAAACTAAAAAATGGTGTATTGCAAAATTTACACCTTCACAATGAGCGTATGAATCGCTCGAGTGCTAAACTATTTGGGCACAACAAGCCTATTATTCTTCATAAATTCAATCTTCCAATTCAGGAATTTAAAAAAGGAATTTATAAATATAGAGTGGTCTATAGTGATAAGATTGAGAAAGTTGATGTAATCCCATATCAAATTAATAGGATTAATACCCTTAAAATAGTGTCAAGCGATTTTATAACCTATGACCATAAGTACGAAGACCGTAAACCGATTGAAAATCTAATGTGCCAACGAAAAATTTACGATGATATTTTAATAATAAAGAATGGATTTGTAACTGATACTTCTTATTGCAATATTGTTTTTGACACTGGAAAGAAACTATATACGCCTTCAACTCCTTTATTAAAAGGTATAAAAAGAGAACTTTTGTTAAGTAAAGGTATCATTGAAGAAGCAGAGATTAAGTATAACGATATTCATCTTTTCGAAAAGGCTTATTTAATAAATTCGATGATAGATTTGGAAGATAATGTAGAAATATTAGTTAATAATATTAGATAAAGACTAATTTTGCAGCATAGATTTTATACTTATAAATAATACATATAATAAATGAAAAAAATTATCAATACGCCTGATGCACCAAAAGCTATTGGGCCTTACAGTCAGGCTGTAGAAGCCAATGGAATGTTGTTTATCTCAGGACAAATTCCTATCGATCCTGCAATTGCAAAAGTAGTTGAAGGTGGAATTACAGAACAAACCGAACAAGTGATGAAAAACATTGCAGCGATCTTAAAAGAAGCTGGTTACACTTTTGCTAACGTTATTAAATCTACTTGTTTACTTAGCGATATGGAGCATTTTGCAGCGATGAACGAAGTTTATGGAAAATATTATTCAGAAAACCCTCCTGCAAGAGCAGCATTTGCTGTAAAAGGTTTGCCATTAGGAGTGTTGGTTGAAATAGAAACCATTGCTTGTAAATAATATAAAAGCCTTTGTACCTCTTCCTCATTTTAAGAGAATTGGTACAAAGGCTCATTTATTTTTGATCTCAATTTAAGATCATTTATTAAGGAATTTCTACAGGAATATTAATAGTAAAAGTACTACCCACGCCTTCCTTACTATCTAAAGTTAAGGTGCCTCCGTGTTTTTCGATAAATTCTTTACACAAAGTCAAACCAAGTCCCGTACCGAGCTCGCCATTAGTGCCTCTGGTGGTGTGCTTGAGGTCGACCCTGAATATTTTATCAATATCTTCCTTCGCAATACCTACCCCATAGTCCTTAACAATAATTGAAAAAGCAGTATCGTTGTTGATGGCTATCAAATCAATCTCGCTGTTCTTGTTCGAAAATTTAATGGCATTCGTAAGTAGATTTCTAAGCACTGTTGTCAGGATATGTTTGTCGGCAATCACTTCAGCATTAGGGATACTCGAAAACTCTATCTTAATGTTTTTACCTTTTGATAAATTATCAACTTGAGCAATAATACTTGGTATAAGTGTATTTAAATTAAGTGTTTTTGCATCTATTTTTAATGAATTAGATTGAGAACGGGACCATTCTAATAGGTTAACCAGTATTTCGTTGCCCAGTTCAGCTGCATCTTTTATATGATTTGTTATATCTTTTATTTCATCGTTGGTCATATTGTCAATGTCCGAGGTAAGTATTTCGGAATAGCCTATCATAACATGAAAAGGATTCAACAAATCGTGGGCAATTACTGAAAATAGCTTGTCCTTTTGGCTATTTAAATCCTGTAGCTTTTGTTCTGATTCCACCAATTGAAGATTTACTTCGTGCACTTGCATTTCGAAAGTCTTTCGGATAGTGATATCTCGCAACACGAGCAAACTTCCTGTATACACTTCGTTCTTATCCATCAGTGGAGTTATCATTGCGTCAAGCCATTTCGGATTTGGATTATTTATAAACACTTCTTGTCGCTTCTCACCATTATTAATATTATTTTTAACAAAAGAATTTAAAACCGGAAGTGCCTCCGACAATACTTTTCCTGTGCTGTTTTTGTCGAGTTGTAAAATGTCATTAGCCGCAGGATTAATGTCTACAATACGTTCAACAGTATCAAGGGTAATCACCGCATCTCTCATCTTTTCTATTAATAAATGCCTAGCTACTGGCACCAAATCCAGAAACTGCTCGCGAGTGATGCCAATATAGAAGAAAATTCCTGAGAAAATAATCCCCATCGCCGATATATCTAAACCTTTTAAAGGGGTAAGTTTTAAAACATATAAAATTGTAGACAAAAATGGGAATATACCACCAATAATTAAATAAAGTATTTGACGCTTGTATTTTGCAGGATATGTGATAAAAGATAATGCAAGGTTAATATCGCCGATAATTACTAAAATCAAAGCATATATTGTGGCTACAGCAAACCAAAAGCCATGATAATAAATAAGGATATTGTTGCCGTCGGGGCTCCACTCAAAACCTGTCCAGAGGATGTTGTGATATTCGTTGGTGAAGGCTAAAA
>CAYRBL010000291.1:0-4915 GCA_964422385.1 uncultured Bacteroides sp. | reverse complement strand
GGTATTGCACCTATGTTTGGATTTATCGGAACTATCATCGGTGTTATCAAGATTTTCCATGATATATCAATAGCTGGCGATGTAAGTATCTCGAGCGTTTCGTCGGGGCTTTATGCTAAGATGGTTTCAAGTGCTTCGGGTCTTATTGTAGGTATTGTAGCTTTTGTTTGCTACCATTGGCTTACTATTATGATCGAAAAAATAGTTCAGAAAATGGAATACAATGCGATGAACTTTATTGATTTCTTACAAGAACCAACACGATGAAACTTCGTAGGAAAAATAAAACAACCATAGAAGTAGCCACCTCTTCGATGAACGACATTATGTTCTTCCTGATGTTGTTCTTCCTGATTATGTCTACTTTGCTTAATCCAAACGTGATTAAGTTGTCATTGCCAAGCTCTAAACATCCAACAGAATTACGTCAGAAAGAAGTAAGTTTATCTATTACTAAAGAGATGAATTATTTTATTAATAACAGGCAAGTTACGTATGCTAACTTAGAAACAGAACTACTTACCGAACTAAACGGTGTAAAAGATGCTACTGTAATTCTACGTTGCGATAACTCTTTGTCTGTTCAAAACCTTGTTGATGTGTTGGAGATAGGAAATAAGTTGAGGATTAAAATGATTTTAGCAACCAAAGCACCAAATGGACCAAAGAACTGATAGTAACGAAGTCAAACGCCAGATTGCTGGAGTAGCTGGAACTATTGGTTTCCATGGCTTGCTCTTGCTTTTACTTTGGCTTGCAGTTATGAAAACTCCCATTCCTCCTTTCCCAGATGCAGGTGGCGGCGGCGGCGGTTTAGGTATCGAAGTTAATCTTGGTAATACAAGCGAAAGTATGGCCGCAAACGAAGCCAATATTTCGTTTCCTGAATTCAAAGAACAAGCTCAGAATATCATTAACCCAGATCCTGTTGAAATAAAATCAAAAGATAATGCAGTTGACGACAAAGTGATAACCGACGAAACTTCTACTGATAATGCTACTACTTTAAATACAACTAAAGATAATAAAACTACAAAGGTTACCAAAACAGAAGTGAAACCCGACGAGCCTAAGATTAATAAAGTGGCTTTGTTTACCAAAACAAAAGGCGACGGGAACTCTAACAAACAAGGCAATCAAGGCGATGTTAATGGCAATCCAAACTCAAAGAATTTTACCAAAGGCGGAGGTTCTGGAACGGGTTCAGGAACTGGTAATGGCTCAGGAACTGGTCCTGGAACAGGTTCAGGAACTGGAGGAGGTAATGGTTCTGGAACTGGAACAGGCACAGGTCCTGGTAAAGGTCCGGGGATAGCTTTTAATCTTTCGGGGCGTAGTAATAAATCTTTGCCGCATCCTAGTTATAATTCCAATAATAATGGAACTGTTGTTGTAAAGATTTGGGTGAATAAAAACGGACAGGTTACAAGAGTACAATCAGGTGTAAGTGGAACTACTACAACGGATCCAAACTTATGGAAGCAAGCTGAGATTGCAGCTTTAAAGTCGAGTTTCAGTGCTGATGCCAATGCTCCCGAAGAACAAACCGGTACTATTACGTATCGTTTTATTCATCAAAACTAAGCTTCCTTTTATCCTTATTATGTTAATCTGCCTTTGTAATTAAAAGCAAGTATGGATTACAAAGAATCTCTAGAATATATGTTCAATCAGTTCCCTATGTTTCATCGCGTGGGAGCTGCGGCTTATAAAGCTAACCTCGACAATACAATTGCCTTGCTTAATTTGCTCGACAATCCTCAGCATACTTTCAAAAGCATACATATTGCGGGCACCAATGGAAAAGGTTCCGTTTCGCATTACTTAGCGGCAATACTTCAAAGTGCAGGTTATAAAACCGGCCTCTATACTTCTCCACATCTTAAAGACTTTAGGGAACGAATTAAGATTAATGGCGAAATGATTTCGGAAGAAAAGGTATGTCAGTTTATCAATACTTTTTATGATGACTTTAGTGAATTAAAACCTTCCTTTTTTGAGATGACAGTTGGGATGGCATTCCAATATTTTTCTGATGAAAAGGTGGATATTGCGGTCATCGAAACTGGCCTTGGTGGCAGGCTAGATTCCACTAACATAATTAATCCGGAGCTATCGCTTATTACAAATATTGGCTACGATCACACACAGTTTTTAGGCGATACCTTGGCAAAGATTGCTACCGAAAAAGCAGGTATTATCAAGCCAAATACGGATGTTGTAATAGGGGAGACACATCCAGATACAAAGGATGTTTTTATTGCGAAAGCGAAACAAGAAAAAGCTTTAATACACTTCGCCGATCAGGAGTATAATACTGTAAATTATTCTTATGATAATGATGTTGATCTTTTTGTTTTGATGGAAGAGATTAAAACAAAAAAGGAATTAAAGATACACTCGGGTTTAAAAGGCATTTATCAACTAAAGAACATTACTACAGCTCTAACAGCGGCTACTTTACTCCAACATAATTTTAATAAGATAACTGATGAAGCTATCCTTAATGGCTTTGAAAATGTAATTACTTTAACTGGGCTTATGGGGCGTTGGCATACTTTAGCTACTAGTCCTCTTACCATTTGCGATACCGGACATAATGTGGATGGTATAAAAGAAGTGTTGAATCAGATAAAACTTACACCACATCAGCACTTGCATTTTGTGTTGGGGATGGTTAATGATAAAGATATTGATAAGGTGTTGGATTTATTACCTAAAGATGCTGTTTATTATTTCTGCAAAGCTGATATCCCAAGAGGCTTAGATCAGCACCTTCTACAAGAAAAAGCTATTGCCAAACAACTAAAAGGAGAAGTTTATAACTCCGTAAAGGAAGCATTGTACACAGCACAGCATACAGCTAATGCCAATGATTTGGTATTTGTAGGAGGCAGTACTTTTGTAGTGGCGGAAGTGGTTTAGGGGGAAAGAGTGCCTAAAGTGCCTTAAGTTTAAAGTGCCTTAAGTTTGGGAAAGGCAATTAGGAAGACTTTTAAACCTAACAGATTCTGTGTTATGGATGCAAGAATACAAATTTTTATCATACCAAAACAAATAATACTTATTATTTTTTTCTTAAAATAAAAACATCTTTGGATTTCTAAACAAAAGCTCCTAATTATGAAAAGATAAAACGAGACATCCTTACTTCAGATAGTGGATATTCCTATTCAAAATTCCTAAATAATACCGACAAGCTCTGTTAAGAAGGTTCAGACCTTCTTCGTGACAGTCTAGACTTAGACTTTGACAGAGACAGTCTAGACAATGACAGAGACGGTCGAGACAATGACAATCTAAGTCCAAACTGTGATAATCTCAACCTAAACCGTGACAGTTTAAACCTAAACCGTGACAGTTTAGACCTAGACCGTGACAGTCTAGACCTAGACCGTGACAGTCTAGACTTAGACCATGACAGAGACGGTCTAAACCGTTTTTAGGCGTCCTCTCATTGGTTAATTTTACTAATGTATTCATGGTATATATATTACCTCAATGAAGAGTCGTACTCTAGTTTTGTTAATTCTTATTTATATTAATAAAAAAGAGATTTATTCTTATCTTTATAAACTTATTTTAATGGAAAAGAAACGCTATGTTTTTATATAATTATTTTAACATTATTTTTTTTAACTTTTTAATGAGTAATTCCATTATGTTTAGTACATTTGCCGACGAATTATAATAATTGAATTAAGATACATTCTATGTTACCTAAAAAAATATATATCATCCTGCTTTTACTCCTCATTACTCCCCTGTTTATATGGGCGCAAGAGGATGCTCCTTGCGGGAAAACTACGAATAAAAAAGCTTTAAAGAAGTTTGATAAGGCTGTTGACGCATACAGTTCTTCGAGTTATACTGAAGCTATTAAGATTCTGAAAGAGGTAGTTGAAGAGGACCCTGAGTATGCCGACCCTTACTTTTTGCTGGGGACTATCTTTATTAAAAAAGTAGATAAAAACATTAGAGCTGCCGACAAATACTTTAAACGGGTGCTCGAAATATGCCCCGATTACGATCCTTATGTGTACTATTATTTAGGCGACATCTATTATGGTGCCGAAAAATACGATACTGCCGCCCTTTACTTCAAAAACTTTCTGAAAGATGTTGACAAAATTAAGTCTGACAAAGATTATAAAGATGCTGAAGTTAAACATAAATGGGCTGCATTTTATGATAATATGCTTAAACATGCAGTGCCTTACGATCCAAAACCTGTGGAGGGAATAAGTACTCCGCTTGATGAGTTTTTGCCATACATAACTGCCGATAACGAGTATTGTTACTTTACACGCCGTACTGAATTGCCTGCTGTAAAAACTGCTTTTACTTCGACAGAGAAAAGATATAAGGAAAAGTTTATGGTAAGCGAGCGCAAGAATGGCGTTTTTGAACAGGGCGAAGAGATGCCGCCTCCTTTTAATGTGAGCGATAACGAAGGAGGTGTGACTATGACGGCCGATAATAAGTTTTTGGTGTATACAAAATGTAAGGACACCGATGGGGGCTCGTATTATAATTGCGACATTTGTTATACAGAGATGATTAACGACACCTGGACTTCCATAAAAAACTTAAGTGCAAATGTAAACACGCCTAAGACTTGGGAATCTCAACCTAGTATTACTGCCGATGGTAAAACTATATATTTTGTGAGCGACAGAGCTGGTGGCTATGGTGGTACCGACATTTACAAAACTGTAAAAGATGATAGTGGTCGATGGTCGAAGCCTATAAATCTTGGTCCTACAATTAATACAGCAGGTAACGAAAAGACACCTTATATGCATTCGGATAGCCAGACTTTATACTTCTCGTCGGATGGTTGGCCAGGAATGGGAGGTTATGATATTTTTTATATTAAGATGGGAGAAGAGTTTAAGTGGACTAAGCCTAAGAA
>CAYRBL010000290.1:0-4916 GCA_964422385.1 uncultured Bacteroides sp. | reverse complement strand
GTTGTAATCGCTTTCTGACCAGGAAGCCCTTCTAGTTTCATTTCTAATGTAAATCTGCTCTGAACACCTCCATCAATAAAGAATTCACCACCATTGAAATCCAAAGTAGTATAATTAAATACCTGATCGATTGAAGAAGCTATTTGAGTGTATTTATTCTGACCATAAACAATGTACATAATAAGAGGGCCAGCTGTTGAAATTACAGTTTGATCACTGCTTAGATGAAATGCAACTACAGGATACGAAAGCTGAGCAGTGATGTCTTGCCCTGTCGAATTATAAACTTTGGCTACTTTCCAAGCACCTTCCATACAAGTTTTTGTTGGAGGTTGGTCTTGTGCCAACTTCTCACAGGAATTGAATAAGCCTATGATGAAGACTACTACGCTGAATAAAATAATATTTCTTTTCATATTGAACTAATTTAAATGAATGTCTACAATTTTAATACCAAAGATGCAAAGGTATAAATAAATTGAATACACAAACTATATATTCCTGTTTATTTTACTTTAACTTCTTTTTTATTTTGGTTAGATTGTCATCATTCATCTCTTGGTAGACCTCTTTAAAGTAAAAATCCTTATCTAATAACAGGTACATAATCGTTTTATTGGCTTGATATAAATCCCCTGCTTGTATAGAGAATACTGTTGGAAATGAATAGTTCTTTTCAGTTAAAAACTCTTTCATAGCTGCATCCATTCTCTCAGATGAATTGACTGCAATAAAAGTTAAACCCAGTGCTTTTAACTCTTCATATTGTTTGTTAATTGCATTTAGTTGCAAAAGACAATCAAAACAATCAGTAGTCCAGAAGCCGATAAGGATATACTTCGATTTAATTTGTTCGAGATTAAAAGTAGTATTGTCAATAGTAAGGCCAGTAAAAGGAGTTGCTTTTTTGGTATTAAACTCCGAAAAGCAGGGTTCGAAAGCAGTACCATTAAACCGTGTTTTGGTTTGAAAGTAGTTTCTTAAAGTATCCGTTTTAATAGTATACAAATGTATACTTGTATTCTTTTTATCATTAAAAAGCTGCGCATTTATAAGTTCATAAGTAAGCTTTTCACTATAAGGATTCGCATACTCATACTTCACAACTTTTAAAACGATTGTCGTATCTACTTTATTTAAATAATAAGTCTCTATCTTTCTTTCGGCATATTTCTCGTTGCCTTTGCCAGTAATGTCAGCAATATACCCATTGTTTTTATCGGAATCAGTTAGCTTATAAGCAAAACAATTTACACCATTTATAGCTGTGTCTTTAAGTATTTCAAAGTATAAATTATCGTGTGTTCTTATTTCGTTAAGGATGTCATTTGCTGTTTCATCAGCTTGACCATCTTGTCTCATAAAAGTAGGCAAGCATTCCTGTTCAGCTTTCAAATAATAGTTCTCAAGTTCTTCATCCTTTAATAAATTAAAAAAACAAAGATCACTTCTTTTATTTGTAGGATTAATATAGTACTTCTGTTTCTCATTAAGTATGATTATCGACTCAACTTGCTTGCTATTTTTGTAATAATTCTCAAGTCTAAGAGATGTAATATTCTTAAGCTGCTTGTCTTTTACAAACCATACTTTCTTTTTATAAAAAGCATTCGGTTCATCAGTACCTTTATTAGTTATGAACTCAAAATAGCCATTCACCTGAGCATAATTAGTAGCTATCTTTTTAAATAAAGATAAAGTGTCGAGCTGTGAGAACACAGTCGACATTGACAAAAAAAGAAACAATGTAAGGAGTATTGTTTTTCTCATCTACAACATCAGATTTGTAAAAGACTACTTTAAACCAATCTTTTCGGCACAATTAATACCATCCAAAGCCGAAGACACAATACCACCTGCATAACCTGCACCTTCGCCACAAGGATAAAGGTTTTTAACCTGTACATGTTGTAAAGTTTCTGGGTCGCGAGGTAACTTAATTGGTGATGATGTCCTTGATTCGACACCCAATATATTGGCTTCGGAGGTATAATATCCTTTCATCTTTTCGCCAAACAATACAAAAGCTTTCTGCAAACGACCGCTTATATGCTCTGGTAATATTTCGCTCATCATAGCTGATTTGATGCCCGGATTGTAAGAACAATTATTTAGCTTAGCTGACAATTTATTCTCAACAAAGTCTGTCATACGTTGAGCTGGTGCATATCTTCCTGCTTCACCTGCTACGAAGGCAGCCTTTTCAATCTCTTGTTGAAACACTAATCCTGCCTTAACTCCATGCTCGCTATATTTAGCCAAATCGCGCAACTCAACTGACACAACTATACCTGAATTAGCAAACTCAGAATTACGTTTAGAGTTCGACATACCATTCACAACTAACTGTTCGTCGGCAGTAGCTGATGGAACTATCACTCCTCCCGGACACATACAGAACGAAAACACCCCACGTTCTTCAACCTGTGCAACCAATTGATAGGTAGCTGCTGGAAGAAACTCGCCTCTATTAGATTTGTGATATTGTATACCGTCAATCAATCTTTGTGGATGTTCGATACGTACTCCCACAGCAAAAGGTTTTGCTTCGACAAGTAGTTTTTTATTAAAGAAGATATCATATACATCTCTTGCTGAATGTCCGGTAGCAAGTATTACAGCTTTGCCTTCAAACTTATTGCCTTTGATATCAACTACCCCTTTTATCTCATTATTTTTAATAATAAAATCAGTTATTCTAGTATCAAAATAGAACTCACCACCATGTTCAAGAATTGTTTGACGCATTGAATACATTAACATTGGCAATCTATCGGTGCCTATATGTGGATGCGAATCAATGAGAATGTCTTTATTGGCGCCATGTTCAACAAAAGTGGACAGCACATAGCCAACATCACCTCTTTTGGTAGAACGTGTATACAATTTACCATCCGAATAGGTACCTGCCCCACCTTCGCCAAAGCAATAATTAGAGTCAGGATTTACTATATGGGTACGGTTTATTAAAGCAATGTCGGTCTTGCGTTCGTGTACATCTTTCCCTCTATCTATTATTATTGGTTTCAACCCAAGTTCGAGCAAACGCATTGCTGCAAAGATTCCTGCAGGACCTGCTCCAACAATTATTATAGCATCTTTATCTTTTACGTATTGATAATTCTTCTTTATATACTCATCTTTTAAATAAGAATCGTTGGTATAAACTCTAACTTTTAGTCTGTATTTTACGTTATGTTTACGTGCATCTATGGAGCGTTTCATAACTTCAACAGCATTTATCTTTTCCAAAGGAACTCTTATCTCTCTGGAAACTGCTTTCTCAATACATGTAGTCTTATTGATCTCTTCGGGTTGAAGAGTTATTTCTATTTCTTTAATCATATTAAAATGTAATAAATTGGTGAACCTTTGAGGCTATTCAAAGGTAAGTGAGAACTGGAATATCTTGGAGTTTAATCTTTCAATATCGTTAGTGTATAAATTGTTTTCTCGAACCAAAAGATCTTTTAATCCATAACACATCTTTAGTTCGGTTGCCAATTTAAAATACACAAGATAGAAATCGAACCCGACTCCAAACTCATATAACAAGTCTGTTTTGTTTAGTTTTACAATGTAATCTTCACCCTCTTGTAATTTCTTTGCTTGCGAAGCCATATCTATACAAAAGTTAAATCCTGTAAGAACATAAGCACGGAAATTTGTCATACGCTCCGATCTTATCTTTAACTCTATCGGAAACTGAAGATAGGTTGATTCAACTTTTTTAACTGTAGTTACTACAGAGCCATCCATATATTTAATAAAATAATTCATCGTCCTTTCACCAAAAGAAAGTGAAGGAATAAAACGAAGATTCATGAAATTATTTATACGAAGATCGGAAACTATGCCTACATTAAAACCAAACTCAGGTCTCGATTCCACACCATATAAGGTATCTGCGTGCCTATCTATAGTTTTAATACTAAAGTTCATTTGGTTTAAGCCTAACATAAACCCAAAATGATACCTCTTTAAATCATAGTTCGGATTATTGGGCATGTTTACTCGCTGCGCATTCACATTTCCTTTAAATGCAATGACAACTAGTAACACAAGTATGATTATTTTAACAGTAGCTTTCAAATATTCTTTATTAATTTAACTTAAGTAAACGCTAAACTTATCATTTTATTTTATACCATGATAAATTGTAGCTATGCCAAAGGTTAATGGCACTCTTTTTACATCCTTAAACCCTATCTTTCCTAAGGTAGCAACAAAATCATTTCCTTCAGGAAACTTCGACACTGAGTCGGGCAAATAGGTGTACGCAAAATTATCTTTAGATATCATCTTACCCAAAACAGGAAGTATATTCTTAAAATAAAACCCATAGATTTGCTTTACAGGAAACGATTTAGGTTTCGAGAACTCTAATATGCACACAAGCCCTTCCGGTTTTATCACTCTATGCATTTCTTTCAATCCCTTGTTTAAATCCTCGAAGTTGCGCACTCCAAAAGCTACCATGCACGCATCAAAAGTATCATTAGCAAAAGGCAGGTTTTCAGAGTCGGCTTTCTGTAGTTTGATGATGTTGTTTTTATTTTTCTTAATAAGCTTTTCGTCTCCTACCTTCAGCATTTCTTCCGAAATATCAATGCCGATAATCGATGTTGGATTCAGTTTACAAGCTGCAATAGCCAAATCGGCAGTACCTGTAGCTACATCAAGAATAGTATCATGCTTATGTTTCGAAAGTATTTTAACAACTTTGCGTCTCCAGAGATGATCAATATTCATCGAAAGAAAATGGTTAAGAAAATCATAATTACCCGCAATGTTATTAAACATATTGCGTACATTTTCCTTCTTGCCTTTATCAATATTGACTTCCATTATTGTTTGTTCTGATATTTTGTTAATTTCAATTCTTTTATTAATCGTTTTTTATCTACAGGCACCAC
>CAYRBL010000289.1:0-4954 GCA_964422385.1 uncultured Bacteroides sp. | reverse complement strand
TTTATGTGTTTTATTATTTTTTTATGATAAAAGAAAAATCTTTAGATTATAAAAAAAGAAAAATGGATTTAAAGAAAACTACAAAAATTACAATTGTTAATTTCCAAAATCACCAAATCGCGAAATCACCAAATCACAAAATAATTTCTTTATTACCTTAGAGTAAACGAAAGTCTAGGCCAATTCCAATGTAGTATGGGAAACCAGCCATAACACGACCAGCCACTACATTAGAGAAGAAATAACGACATCCAACTTCGCCACCAAAACCGAAACCGGCTTTGTGCGCAGGAGTTTCTATGCTGTAAGTAGGCAAATCGTTGGTCCATTTATTATAGCCTAATCCTATTCTTACAAACGGATCGAAGCTTTCTTTAGGATTTATATGATACGAAAAGGAGGCAAGAAAACTCATCAATTTATAGGTCGAAAACTTAGGTTCGTGTGTAGTATAAGCTACATCAAAACCTACACCAATATTTTCGGTCAAACCATAATCGCCCGAAAGACCATAGATAGGACTATATGATTGTCCAGTAGTTAACCCAACAATTATAGCACCTTGATCAAAGCTTTGAGCTTTAATATTACTTGCTGCCAACATTATTAAAACAATTGCTAAGAATATTATTTTTTTCATTTTTTTTAATATTATTAATGAATGAATGATTCAATATATTTATGTAAAATTCGATTACAAAAGTAAAGAAAATTTAATTATAAACTACTTTTTATTTAATTCTGCAAAATATTTATAAAAAAGAGGGATGGTTTCAATGCCTTTAAAGAAATTAAATAAAGGGAAATTCTCATTAGGTGAGTGGATTGCATCCGATTCTAAACCAAATCCCATTAAGATAGATTTGATACCTAATATTTTTTCAAAATCGGCAATCACCGGAATACTACCTCCACTACGAGTAGGAACAGGTTTTTTGCCGAAAGTATTGGTATAAGCCATCTCAGCAGCCTTGTAAGCAGGCATGTCCAAAGGCGAAACATAAGCCTGGCCACCATGATGCGCCGTAACTTTCACCTTTACATAATCAGGAGCTATCGCTTCAAAATGTTTCGCAAACAACTCACTTATCTTTTCATTGTCCTGATTAGGAACTAATCTCATAGATATTTTAGCAGAAGCTTTGGATGGCAACACCGTTTTAGAACCCTCGCCGGTATATCCTCCCCAAATTCCATTTACATCCAAGGTAGGACGAATACCAGTACGTTCGTTAGTTGTGTAGCCAGCCTCACCCCAAGTTTCCTTTAAGTCCAAAGCCTTTTTGTAATTCTCTAGATTAAAAGGAGCCTTAGCCATTTCGGCTCTTTCGGCATCGCTAATAACTAAAACGTCATCATAAAAACCAGGAATAGTTATGTGATTATTTTCATCGTGCAAAGAAGCAATCATTTTAGCCAAAATATTAGCAGGATTGGCAACAGCACCACCAAAGAGCCCTGAATGTAAATCTCTATTTGGTCCGGTAACTTCCACTTCCATATAACTTAAGCCGCGAAGACCAGTAGTAATAGATGGAATATCCTGAGCAATCATTCCGGTATCCGAAACCAGAATTACATCTGCTTTGAGAAGTTCTTTATTTTTAGAACAGAAATCAGCAAGATTAACCGAACCAATTTCTTCCTCGCCTTCCAGCATAAACTTAACATTGCAAGGTAAGGTATTCGTTTTAACCATCAACTCGAAGGCTTTGGCATGCATAAAAGATTGCCCTTTGTCATCGTCGGCACCACGCGCAAATATTTTACCATCGCGTATAGCAGGCTCGAATGGTGGAGTTTCCCACAATTCTAAAGGGTCAACGGGCATCACATCATAATGACCATAAACCAATACAGTAGGCAAAGCAGCGTCAATTATCTTTTCGCCATACACCACTGGATTGCCATCCGTTGGCATAATATCTACTTTGGTAGCACCAGCACTCAAAAGCGTATCTTTCCAATATTCGGCAGCTCTAAGCATGTCGGGTTTGTTCTCGTTCAACGAACTAATAGAAGGAATACGAATCAATCCAAAAAGTTCTTCCAGAAATCTATCTTTATTTTGTTCGATGTAATCTTTAATTATATCCATAGTTTATGTGTGATTTTTTATGTTTGTTAATAATGCTGTAAAATTAGTAATAATATCTTAGCTACAGTTAAAATAAAGAAGAAAAATAAAGAAAAAGATAAAAATAATATGTTTGTATTGATTTGTTTCGTACTTTTACATTTTTATATTCATATAATTTATAAAAATATTTACAAAAAAACTGAATTTAATTAAAGTACAGGCAACAAATATATTCATTATTTTGTCTATTATATATAACTAGAATATTTCAAAACTATTCTTAATACAAAATGAAATGAGAAACAGGATTTATTTTGCAAAAAAGGGAGTATCAATAATTGTGTTGTTAATATTAATATTAACTCAAAATGGGGTTGCTCAATTAATAGTTACGCCAATTGGAGGAGGAACAACGCCGCAACAATTGGTTCAAAATATATTGTGTGGAACGGGGGTTACAGTTACCAATGTAATGTTTAATGGCTCGCCATTAGGGCAGAGTAATAGCACATACTGGAACAACTTTGGTTCGTTTAGCACAGGAGCCACACCTACAAATTTAGGTTTTAATAATGGTTTAATATTATCATCGGGAGGTATAACAAGTGCCGTTGGTCCTAACAATTCAAGTGGTTCTACTGTAGCATTAGTTCCTGCAACTCCCGACTCGGGTTGTGCCGACTTAAATGCTCTGGTTCCTGGTTCAGTTTTACACGACGCAGCAGTTTTAGAATTTGATTTTGTCCCCGAATCAGACACTATTAAGTTTAGATATGTTTTCGGATCTGATGAATATAACGATTATGTAAATGATATTTTTAACGATGTGTTTGGTTTTTTTATAACTGGATTTAATCCCAGCGGACCCAATTATAATAAATATAACATTGCATTAGTACCTGGAACGGGAGTTGGCGCAGTGCCTCCGGTAGCCATTACTATAAATAATGTTAACAATGGGTATATGGGTAACAATCTTACAACAGGGCAAAGTCAGGCTGGCACAGGGCCATGTAGTCATTGTGCCTATTTTATCGACAATACAGGTGGCACTTCCTTACAAGCTGATGGCCGAACAACAGTATTGACAGCTTGGGCCGAAGTAATTCCTTGCACAACTTACCACTTAAAATTAGCATTAGCCGACAGGGGAGATAGGTCATATGATTCGTGGGTTTGGTTAGAAGCCAATAGTTTTTCGAGTCCACAAATCTTAGTTAACACCAATTATTCGCATCCAAACATATCAAGTACAAGTGCAGTCAGAGGCTGTAATGATGCAATTATTAAACTAAAATATCCTCATCCTGTAGCTTACCCTACGGGAGTTCCAGTAATTACACAGGGTACTGCAGTTAATGGTGTTGATTATGCTACAATTCCAAGCACTGTATTTTTTGCCACAGGTTCTGATTCAGCTTTTATAACTATTTCTCCTTTTAATAATCCTTCAGATACTACTACAAAAACAGTAGTATTAATTATTCAAACATCTATATGTGGAAATACAGATACAATTATTGTTACAATTTTACCTAAGCCACCTATAGTTGTAAATGGATATGGAGATACTACAGTTTGTAATATAAATAATCTTATTGGAGTTACTGCCACAGGTGGTTTTGCTCCTTATAAATATACCTGGAATACTGGCGACACTTTAGCATCAAAACTTGTAAGCCCAGTCACTTCTACGTGGTATTCGGTAACAGTTAAAGATATGTGTAATCAAATTGCGAAAGATTCGGTTAAAATAACTATAAATTGTCATTTTGCCAATGCAGGTCCCGATACCACAATATGTGTTGGAGATACTGCCAAACTACACGCTTCTGGAGGGATAAAATATGTGTGGAATACATTGAATCCAGCTGATACCACAGCAATAATTAAGGTGCATCCAACAAATACGACAACCTATATAGTTACGGTTACTAATAGTTCGAATATATTTACAGATAAAGATACTGTTGTAGTATCTACATATCCTCTTTCTACACTAAATATAACCCCTGATCCAGGAACTATTTGTTTTGGTGATTCAATACAATTAACCGCAGCAGGAGTTAATAAATATTTATGGTCTTCAAATTTCCCTGATCCTATATTGCCTCATCATGATACTGTATTCAATCCCTATGTTCAACCATCAATAACTGCATTATATCGAGTTAAAGGCACTGATGTTTATGGCTGTAAATATTACGATTCAGCATATGTAAATATAAGTCCTACGCCAACTCCATATATTCAAGCAACACCAAACCCTACTGAAATAACAAATCCTTTAGTATATTTTACAGAAATTTCAGGAACAGGTAATACTTGGTATTGGGAAACAGGAGATGGTTTTACTACTACTCAAAATAGTTTTAGTCATCTTTACAGTAGTTTGGATACAGGTTCATATCTTGTAAAATTAGTTATGGCAAATAGTGTAGGTTGCATTGATTCTACAAGTTTATGGGTAGTAGTTATACCTGACACTAAATTTTATATTCCTAATGCTTTTTCTCCCGAGCAAAATAATAATCCCACATTTAGACCATACGGTACTGGTATCTTCGATTACGAACTATTAATATATAATAGATGGGGAGAGCAGTTGTTTTATTCAAAAGATATAGACTTTGGCTGGGATGGTTATTATAAAAATGAGAAAGCACCAGCAGGAGTATATGTATATATTGTATCATTTAAAAATACAAAAAACCAAGTTTACCGTAAAACTGGGACTGTTACATTAATTAGATAACTTAACTACATTTTTATTAAAAACAAAAAGGCTCTTAAAACATTATGTTTTAAGAGCCTTTTAAGTACCCCGGGCGGGACTTGAACCCGCACGACCGCAATGGTCACAGGATTTTAAGT
>CAYRBL010000288.1:0-4972 GCA_964422385.1 uncultured Bacteroides sp. | reverse complement strand
AAGGATGGGACGTTTTCGGAAACTGAGATTGACATATCCTAAAGGATGGGACGTTCTTGAAAGTTGAGATCGACATATCCTAAAGGATGGGACGTTTTCGGAAACTGAGATCGACAAATCCTCTTGTATCCGTCGATAAATAATGTCGAGATGGATATATCCTAATATTTATTTATAAAGAAAAAATAATATTAAATAGATATTAATCGATGAATACTTGATTGAAAAGCGTTTCTATAATAAATATGTTTTATTTTTAAAAATATTTAATACAAAAATAAAAATAATTTACTTTTTTTAACGATTTGTTGTTGCTATGTTAATTATTATATGTATTTTTGCAGCTCAAGTCTGGGTAATCTAATCTTAAAGTACAATTGAGTAAAAAGCCCGACTTTACTTTATACCAAAAATAAAATGGTAAACATAACAAAGGAGACAAGAGCAAAATTAAAAGCTATTTATAGTGTGTTAATTTATTTAGAAAAATTTCCACTTCCTTTAATCAAGATATTAATGGCTAATCATGCAATATGGTTACAAAAAGGCCCAATTACAGCCGAAATGCAAATTTTAGTCGACCGAACGCTACCAGTTTTTAGCCCTCTCGACCTAGCAATTTCTACAAAAGAAATTGACATATCAGGCGGAAGTGCTGATGTAGTAAGTTTTGATGAAATATTTGTAACTCTTCCAGCAAGAGTTGATAGAATCAAAACGATGGTCAAAAATTTAATGCAAGGCAATAAAGCCATACTTGTATTCTTAAATTTAGACAAAGTTAACTATTA
Source organism: uncultured Bacteroides sp. (assembly GCA_964422385.1). Lineage (GTDB taxonomy): Bacteria > Bacteroidota > Bacteroidia > Bacteroidales > JACABE01 > JBAXLO01. The sequence continues at coordinate 4,181 of CAYRBL010000288.1, read as the reverse complement.
TTATAAAGGCAAACAAGCCGAAATAGTAGACAAATTATCAAATTTGGTAGTAAAAATCACTGCAACACCTGTACTTTCCACAGTTATACCTGTAGCTACTGCTTTAAAAAGTGACGTTTCGGGATCCTATGATATAAAACATAAAAAATTTGATGAAATAAAAGACGATCGCACCAATATGATGCCTCTTATTATAGATGCTAAAATAATGTTGATACGTAATTTTGGTGCTTTGAATGATAACTTATGGGAAAATTTGGCTAACGTTTGTAATTACTTCCCTATAGCTGACATGAATGCAGAAGTACATTTACAAACATTTTTGCTCAAAAACGAATATCATATTAAAGGATTCCAAGGAACGGCTATCAATTTAATTGACGTTGAATTTAAATTTGGCAATTATATAGAAGTTGATTGCAGAAAATGCCAAGTTGGTGTGCATGTGTTCTTAGCTTCCGAAATTACGGATGTAATCCCTATGAATGCTCAATATATTAAAAAAGGTGACAGAATTATCTTTAAATCAGACACAGTTGGTTCTTCAACTCAAGGATATTTAATGGCAATATATGATACAGATGAGGCCGTTGCAGAAGAATGCAAATTTAAAATGAAAATTGATAAAACTAAACCAAAAAGAAAAAATATAATTGCGCCGGTAGTTGCAACACCTGCACCAATAGTGGTAGTTGCCAAAGCACCAATTATACCTATCGAAATACCTGTTGTGCCACCCGAAACACCAATTATAGCTCCTGAAATTATAGAATAATATTTAGGATAAAAAAAAGAAAAGCCGTTTTATGAAAGTAAAACGGCTTTTTTTATGAATATAAAAGAAAATTTAAGTGTGATAAAAAATTAGAAACAAATGCATTAAATTTTTCGCATAAGCATCAATCCATCTCTAACAGGCAATAACATATTTTCAACTCTGCTATCATTACAAATAGTTTCGTTAAATTTTTGTATGGCCACAGTATCTTTATCAGTAGGTTGAGGATTGCTCAACACTTTATTATTCCACAAAACATTATCGGCAATAATAATGCCGTTTTTCCTAACTTTATCAATAACTATATCAAAATATTTAAGATATTCTTCCTTGTCGGCATCAATAAAAACAAGGTCGAAAGTTTCGTTTATCTTCGGAATTATTTCTAAAGCATCTCCTATATAAAGTTGTATTTTAGAAGAAAGACCTGCCTCATCAAAATATTTTCTGGCCATTGTTTCGAGCTCCGCATTGATGTCAATTGTATGTAACTTACCGTTTTCAGAAAGTCCTTTTGCCAATGAAATAGCCGAATATCCGGTAAAAGTTCCTATCTCCAATATCTGTTTTGGCTGAAGCATACAACTGATAAACTCCAAAAACTTACCTTGTAAATGCCCCGAAAGCATACGAGGATTCATCAACTTTAAATTGGTTTCTCTGTAAAGTTTTTGCAGCACATCCGACTCCTTAGATGTATACTTAGAAGCGTATTCATCAGCTGTAGTATCTATCATTTTATTTGAAAAATTACTTTGATTTATAAATTAAATAACTCAATTGAGCTGGATCAAAAATCTCGTTTGCAATCTCTATTATCTCGTCCTCAGCTACTTTTTCAATCTTCTCATTTATTTCGGCAATAGAATCTACCTTATTATACATAAGCAAACTTTTGCCTATTGAAAGCATTTCGTTAAGATTAGATTCGTAAGCAATGGCAACCTGACCAATCAATTGCTTTTTGGCACTGCGCAATTGAACGCTACCAAGTTTAGTGTTCCTAAGCTTTTCGAGTTCTTTCAAAACAACATCTATTGCTTTAGTGTTTGAACTATTATCTGTACCCAAATAAATAGTGAACAAACCTGTATCAGTGTAAGGTGTATAGCTGGATTCCACAGTATAAGCATAGCCGTGACGCTCCCTAACGGCAAGATTCAAACGCGTATTCATAGCAGGACCACCCAATAAATTATTAAGAACAGTTAAGGCATTCTTACGTTTATCGCGAGTATTGTAGGCAATATTCCCGATTAAGGTATGTGTTTGATATGTTCTTTTGTTTTTAATAATATTTATAGGTTTGTAATCCGTAAAAGCCTGACGTTTTATTTGTCTTTCGTTTGATGGATGCTCAGCAAAATGTTTCTCAATTATCTTTATTAATTGAGAAAATTTAATTTTACCAACCGAACAAATCACCATTTCGTCGGTATTGTATTTATTTTTAATAAAATTCTGAAGATTGTTGCTTTTAAATTTCCGCACATTCGCAGGAGAGCCTAATATTAGTCTCCCAATAGGATGATTTGCAAAGATGAACTCTTCGTATTCATCAAAAATTAATTCAGAAGGATTATCTTTATATGAATTGATTTCTTCAATCACCACTTCCTTTTCTTTCTCTAATTCTTTGGTGGGAAAATTAGAATTAAACACAATATCTGATAGTAATTCAATCGTTCTTTCGTAATATTCGGTAAGAAAAGAAGCATACACACAAGTTTCTTCTTTTGTAGTATAGGCATTAAGATCGCCGCCAACGCTATCTAATCTGTTTAAAATATGAAATGATTTTCTTTTGGTGGTACCCTTAAAGATGCAATGCTCAATAAAGTGCGCGATACCATTTTCTTTTTCGTCTTCATCTCTTGAACCTGTGTTTAGCATCAATCCGCAATGCCCCACATTTGTGTCTGCGTATTTATGAACTATTCGAATACCGTTCTTTAACTGATAAAAGTTATATTCCATTAAGTAATTTTAGAATTATTTTGCAGGTTTAATGCTCTCATCAAAATAAACAATGAATAAAGGCATATAACCTCTAAGTTCGCCCTGGCCGTCTGTAACTTCCGACATCGGACTTATTGCTAATACTTTCTTATAAAATTTAAAAGTCTTAGTATCGAGTGTCCATTCTTCCACAAAACGTATTTTAATTATCGAACCTCTATCGATATCGTTCACCACAACAGTGTTTTTTATCTCTCCTGTTTCAGGGTTTTCAATACCAATAGTATCTACTCTATGGAATAATTCTTTGTAGGTTTCTTTTGTCAAAGGTCTGTTGAGATAATCAAAGGCATTTAGCTTTTTATCAAAAACTGCATTAATAATTGTATTAATAAAAGTATCTCTTTGAGTAGGTTCGATATTATTTATCCACCATTCGGCAGTTTTTTCTTTTTCTTTAATCAAAACATCATATTGTATCCTTTTTGTAACAATATATATACTTTTTGCTGTGTCTTTAATAGTGGTATCAGGATATATCCAAAACAAAGGTTTCTTATATTTAGCTGATCCATCTTTGTTTTCCTCAGCCATAATAGGACAAAATCCGAATACTTCTTTTTTAATTTCATAGGTTTTTTCGTTCATCATCCATTTCTCATCAAACTTTAATTGTGTGATTTTATTTTTATCAAAATTATTTGAGATAATCACATCATCAGAACTCTTTTTATCATTTTTATTTTTATGACTAATCGTATCATAAGAAATAAGATTAGAAATAACATCTTCGAACTTTAGAACGCTATGGTTTTTATCATATATTTTAATTTTATTGCTTTTTACCGATTCTAAAATTAGATTAATAAATTTGTCGCGTTGTGGACCCTCTATATTTTCATTCCAAGGATCAGCTTCCACATCTATGTTCATAATCTTAGCATCAAAAACAATTCTTTCTGTTATTGTTTGATATTTATCTTGTTCTTGTTTGCACGAAAAAATAAAAACACTAAGTATACAAAGGCTGCAAATTATAATAAATTTCTTCATAAAATTTGTTTTAATTCAATTTGGTTAATGGTTTAAATTAGTTTTAATAAACTTAGCTTTATATGTAATATCTTTAAGTGTTAAATTTATAAAATAAGCCCCATCTGCTTGATCAGACACATCTATTTTATAGGTATTATTTGTAATCGTAATTTCTTTTGAAATAATAGTACTTCCTAATGCATTATATACTTTTAAATTTCCTTTTTCTTCTTTAGAAGGAATCGTTATACTAACATTTCCTGTAGTTGGAGAAGGGAATACATTTAAAGTTTCAAACGCTACACTATTTTCAGGAATGTTTGTAGGATCAGTCCACATTGGTGATTCCCATAAACCTCTTCCGAAAGTAGCTGCTTTTATTTTACGTGTAGAATAACTTATAGCAAGG
>CAYRBL010000287.1:0-4978 GCA_964422385.1 uncultured Bacteroides sp. | reverse complement strand
GGATCAAACCTGTAGTATCTGGAGTGGAATTTAATAAAAGCACCGAGCCATATCCTACAGATTTATAATAGCATTCCATAAGTTGGGCAAGAGATTTACGTTTCTTAGCTTTCTCAGGACTCCAAAACCAATAGTGATCGTAGAGCGGAGTATCCGATTCCAAAGCAGCCCAAGTGTCGCCATCAGGATTACTGTTGATTTGAGTGGAAACACCCTTGCGTAAATCGCTGCCCTTAATACTATTCCAGGCAGGATATGCAAGCATCGCCGACTCGGTACCAGGCCAACGTATTGTAGCTTTTGGTCCTTGAAAGATGACAGCTTCTTTAGCATATTTAGCCAAAATATCATCCACATTTACTACACAGCTTCCATCAAACCAAACTTCGGTAATGCTACCATATTTAGTTAAAAGTTCAGTAAGCTGCTGTCGATAAATTGCATTGTAAGCTGCTTGTTTCGAAGGGTCTTTTGTACGGGCGCCAAGCTCAGCACCATTATATAAGTCTTGAGGAGAAAGATAAACACCAAGCATCAAACCATATTTCTTACACGATTCGGCTATTTCCTTCATCACATCGCCTTTTCCACCTTTATACGGAGTATTTTTTACACTATATTTAGTTGTTTCGGTTTGCCACCAACAAAAGCCACCAGTATGTTTGGCCACAAATATAATCTCTTTAGCACCCCAGGCCAAAGCCGCTTGGCACCACTGATCAGTATTAAGTTGCGTAGGATTAATTCGATTCAGAGAAGTTGAAAGATCATCATACTCTTGACCTTGCCAGGTAGCTGGGCAGAAATGTACAAACATTATTCGCTCCTGTTCGTGCCACAGGTATTGTGTAATTGTCGGCTTAGCCAACTTAAGACTATCCTGTGCAGCTAAAGTGAACACAAGTAGTATATTTAAAAAAAGAATAACTGCCTTTTTCATATTAAAAAGAGATTAACTTGAGAAACGAATAGCCTCAACAGGGCTCAATCGGGAGGCCGAAAACGCAGGGATAATACCCGCAACAATGCCTATAATAAAGGAAACCCCAACGCCTAACAAAATATTATTTAAGGTAAGAACAAAATCAAAACCTACTAATGCTGAAGCTATCAAAGTGCCACCAAACACGATTAGCAAACCAATAATACCTCCTAAAATAGAGAGGAAAACGGCTTCGAACAAAAACTGAAACATTATGAAATAGTTTTTAGCTCCTAATGATTTTTGAATACCGATAATAGGTGTTCTTTCTTTTACCGAAACAAACATAATGTTGGCAATACCAAAGCCTCCAACTATTAAAGAGAACATTCCGATTATCCAGCCAATGGCTCCAATAGTTTGAAATAAAGATTCAAATGCATTGGTGATAAGACTCATTTCGTTGATAGCAAAATTATCTTCTTCACCCGGTCTAACGCTTCTAACGGTACGCATTATGCCGGTAAGTTCGCCTTTTAAATCTTGATTAGAGATTCCTTTTTTAGCTCTTACTATAATACCAGGGTCAGTGTTTTCATTATTAATATCAACAATAGTTCTGAAAAAATTAATAGGTACCATCACTTGTTGATCGGCATTATTACCAAAGTTATTGTCGCCTTCTCTTTCAAAAACTCCAATTACTTTAAGCTTTCGACCAAAAATGCTAATGTCTTTTCCAATAGGATCGGCAGTATTGTATAGGTTTTTAGCAACATCGGTACCAATAATCGCCACAGGGCTTCCCCCCATCGACTCGCTCTCGACAAAATACCTGCCTTCTCCTACTTTTACAGTCATTGTTTTGTCATAATCTTTGGAAACTCCTAAAATAATAGTATTTTTCATACTATTATCATTGTACTTAACTGTTCTAAAACTTTTAGCAATAAAAGAAGCAGCAGAATATAACTGACTTCTTTTTTCGATCTCAGCAAGCTCTTTGTACTTAGCCACAGGACGATTCATATACTTCCACCAAGGGTAATCACTGCCGAACTCCCAAGGCCACTTCTGAACAAAAAGAACATTATCCCCTAAAGATTCGATGCTAGATTTGATTTTATTCTCTAACGAATCAAAAACGGTAAACACTGATATTATGGAGAATATACCAATGGTGATTCCGAGCAAAGTTAAGAGCGTTCGCAGTTTGTTCACAATTATAGCTTGAAATGCAAATATATAGCTCTCACGAAACAGTTTTATAAAAAGAATTGCCTTGTTTTTCATATCATAAAATAATCGGTAAAGGTATAAATATTAATTAATATTAACTTAGATTTTGTTTATATTTTTAATAACTTTGCAAACTCTTTTTAAAGTTATAAATATCAGTTTATCAGTTTCGGATTTGTTAATAAGTTTATAGTGTCTAATGAATAAAAAAGTAAGCAGTGCATTAATTTCAGTCTTTTCTAAGGAAGGTTTGGAACAAATAGTAAGAAAACTCGACGAATTAGGAGTTAAAATCTATTCGACTGGGGGAACTTTCGATTACATAAAACAATTAGGTATCGATGCCATCACCGTTGAGTCGGTAACTTCTTATCCATCTATTTTGGGTGGAAGAGTTAAAACATTACATCCAAAAGTATTTGGAGGTATTCTTTACAGAAGAGATCTGGAAAGCGATCAGCAGCAGATAGCCGAATATGATATTCCTGCAATTGATTTAGTGATTGTAGATTTGTATCCTTTCGAACAAACAGTAGCTTCAACTAATGATGAAGAAGAAATAATTGAGAAAATAGATATAGGAGGTATCTCACTTATTAGAGCTGCTGCCAAAAACTTTAGCGATGTTATTATCGTGCCTTCAAAGGATGAGTATGCTGATCTTTTAAAGTTACTTGTTAATAATAATGGCTGCTCTACTTTAGAAGATCGTAAGCATTTTGCTGCAAAAGCTTTTAAGGTTTCTTCTCATTATGATACTTCTATATTTAGTTATTTTAATAAAGAAAATAATATAAGAACATTTAAGAAGAGTGTTTCTGAAAGCAATGTCCTACGTTATGGCGAAAACCCACATCAGGAAGGTGTGTTCTATGGTAAGATAGAGGATTATTTCGAACAGTTAAACGGCAAAGAGATTTCATATAATAATATGTTGGATATCGATGCTGCTATTAATCTTATCAACGATTTTGAGGAAACAACTTTTGCTATTTTAAAACATAACAATGCTTGTGGATTGGCAAGCCGTCCTAAACTTATAGATGCTTGGAAAGATGCTTTGGCTGGTGATCCTGTTTCGGCTTACGGTGGAGTGTTGATTACTAACAAACCTATAGACGAAGAAACTGTGGAGGAAGTTAACAAACTCTTCTTCGAAATTATAATTGCGCCTTCTTATGAAGAAAAGACATTAAATATTCTTAAATCTAAGAAAAATAGAATAATTTTGCAGCGCAAAGATTTTGTATTAAACAATAAGCAATTCAAATCAGTTTTAAACGGAGTTCTGGAACAGGATAGAGATACAAAAATAGAAACTAAAGAGGATTTAAAAGTTGTAACTACACTTGCTCCAACTGATGAACAAATAACTGATTTGCTTTTTGCAAACATATTAGTTAAACATACAAAATCGAATGCTATCGTTCTTGCAAAAAACAAACAACTTATTGCTAGTGGTGTTGGGCAGACTTCGAGAGTGGATGCTTTGAAACAAGCTATTGTTAAAGCCGAAGCTTTTGGCTTTAATTTAACGGATGCTGTGATGGCTTCTGATGCTTTTTTCCCTTTCGCCGATTGTGTGGAAATAGCTCACGATGCTGGAATTACTTCAGTTATTCAGCCTGGTGGTTCGGTAAGAGATCAGGATAGTATTGATTATTGCAACGAACATAAGTTGAAAATGGTTGTTACTGGTAACAGACATTTTAAACATTAAAAAGACATCAAAACGTAACTTATCTTATTTTAAAACGTAAGCTACTCAATTTTAATTAAAACAAAATAACACAATATACAAATGGGACTTTTTTCTTTTTTGACAAAAGAAATTGCGATTGACTTAGGTACTGCAAATACAATTATCATACATAATGATAAGGTAGTTGTTGACGAACCTTCAATTGTAGCAATCGACAGAGTAACGGGTAAAATTATTGCCGTTGGTAAAAAGGCGATGCTTATGCACGGTAAAACTCACGACAATATTAAGACAATCCGCCCGCTGAGAGATGGTGTAATTGCCGATTTTCAGTCAGCAGAATATATGATTAGGGAGATGATTAAGATGATCAGCCCTAAAAAACCTTTGTTTCCTCCTGCTTTAAAAATGGTAATCTGTATTCCTTCCGGCATCACCGAAGTTGAAGAAAGAGCCGTTCGCGATTCAGCCGAACAGGCAGGTGCCAAAGAGGTAAAACTTATACACGAACCTATGGCTGCTGCTATCGGTATTGGTATTGATGTGTTGGAGCCTACCGGCAATATGGTTATTGATATCGGGGGTGGTACCAGCGAGATTGCCGTTATTGCGCTTGGTGGTATCGTTTGTAATAAATCTATTCGTATTGCGGGCGACGATTTCAACTCGGATATTGAAGAATATATGCGTAAGCAACACAATATTACTATTGGTGAGCGTACTGCCGAGAGAATTAAAATAGAAGTTGGTGCAGCGCTTCCTGATTTGGATAATCCTCCTGAAGACTTTGCCGTACAAGGCCGCGATATGCTTACAGGTACTCCACGCGAGATATATGTAAACTATCAGGAGATAGCTCATTGTTTGGATAAATCTATTTCTAAAATTGAAGCCGCTGTTTTAAATGCCTTGGAGATGACTCCTCCTGAGTTGTGTGCCGATATTTATCGTACTGGTATCTACCTTGCAGGTGGTGGTTCTATGCTTAGAGGTTTGGATAAACGTATATCACAAAAGACCAAGCTTACCGTGCATGTTGCCGAAGATCCTTTAAGGGCTGTGGCACGTGGTACAGGTATCGCATTAAAGAACTTCGATAAGTTTACTTTCCTTAT
>CAYRBL010000286.1:0-4979 GCA_964422385.1 uncultured Bacteroides sp. | reverse complement strand
CAAAATCGGTTAATGAGAAAATAATAGAAAATTATTATTTAAAAATAAATGCTTTTATTTGAAACTTTTATTCTATTCTAACGTTAGAAGAGTAACAAAACCGGAAGGAAGAAATATATAAATTGAATTTGGATGTAGAATAGAGCCATTATGGACGCAATTAAACCCCAATTTTCACTACCTTTAGCAGGGGAAATGTTGGTTGTAGTTTGACGGTTAATTAATAGTTTTATTTATTTTATAATAAATAAATTTAATAACAAAAACGCAACGACATGAATAAACTTCAACAAGAAAAATTATTAGATGGGAAGTCGATTCTGAAACTAAGACTCGTAAACGGCACAATTGTAGAACTATACATTGCAGTAGATGAGGATATAGATGCAATAGAGGAAGTGATTACAGAAATTGAAATCAGAGTTCCATTTCAGAAATCGGATAAAACAGGAGTGGCTGTAGATAAGGGTGCTTCTGCATTGGAATTGGCAAAAATTATAGATTGGCATGCAATAATAGCTTGTTCTTACTTTATGAGAGTTAAGGATATGACCAATTATAATAAATTGAAAAACTATAAGTTGTGGATGTTGAAAAAGCTGAAACCTGCCGAACTTAAAATAGCTGCTTCAACTGTACAGTTGGTTTGTACTACTTTTGTTGCAGAATTAGCCAAATTTAGAATTACAGCTTTAACTATTGCTAAAGTGGCTGCTGCTGACGCTGCTTACGAACCACATGCGAACGAACCAAAGGAAGTAAGGGTGAAAAGTAAATTGAATACTACTTCGATTAATGATTTGTTTAAATTGCTTACAAGCATTATTAATTTCCGCTTTAGAGGTTCGTTGAAAGCTATGGAAGAAGTGCATCCTGATTTGTATAAGGAGTTTTATGTACTTACATATGAGGATAAAATTGGTGCGCATTCTCATTTTCCACCTTCAGTGATTACCGGAAATGTACTTATAAGAGTAAGTGAAATTTTAGGAGGACAAGCATTAAGTAATGTGAGCATAAGGGCATATGGATTTCCTGAAGTAGAAATTTCGGATATTTTAGGCATGGCTGGCATGGAATTGCCAATTGGTACTCAAAAAATACAATTTATGTGTTTTGATTATCAATTGTTGGAAGTTACAATAACTGTTGTCGAAGGGAATCAACAATTAGATGCTGTGATGACTTTGGCAGTTTAAAAAATAAATAAATACTTTTTTAAATAAAAAAATAAGTTGCAATAATAAGCTATTGCAACTTATTTTTATTTGTATTAACTTAAAAAATATATGAATAATTATTCAAGCAAAAAAGGCAAGCGGCTGATAGATAGCTATAGGGGAGGGGCTGAGAAATTGTACGAGTTGTGCGATTATATCAATAAAAAAGCAATGACTTGGTATACTTTGAATATTGAGTTTAATACAGAAGAAGTTGAATTAATACAAAAAGTACAACTTGTGATGGAAGAGACTGATATAATTATTAAAAAAGTAAAAGAAGATGAGGATTTGTACGAATTTCTTGATTTGGATTATGGTGTATATATGAATGATTGTTTGGAATGTGAAGGGAAAGTGAAGGTGTCGAGGCATATTAATGGACTTGATGGATATACATATAATATATATAAATGTGTTGACTGCTACACTGAGTTTGAGGAACATCAGCCTAATAATTATAAAGAATGTTTAATTTATTTTAAACAAGTCTACGGCATATTTGACGATTCCTTATCTGGTGAAAATTTATCTGATAAAGATATAGAAATCATTAATAATAGAATAAAAGCTATGGAAAAAAAAGAAAAAGAAATTATGGATCATTATCAAAAGATGTCGGAAGTACGAGAGTCCCTAACAGCAGAGGTTTTGGAGTCGATAGCTACTAATGGAGAGCTATATAAGGAGTTTGCGAAGCTGAAACATTATTTTGATAAAAATAAATAGTATATTAAGAAAAAATAAGTTGAAAACTGATAATTTATAAGACCTCTTTCAGACGTTTATAACCTGCTTTACTAGCTCTTATTTTAGCTCCATTTTTCATTATCACCATATAAGTTTCCTTTTCGTAAAGTTGTATCGTATCAATTTCGGTGATGTTTACAATATAACTACGGTGAATTCGAATAAATTTACTTTTGTCTAATTGTTCTTCCAAAGTTTTCATTGTTTTTTCTTTCAGGTGCTCCCCATCTTTTCCATACACCATCACATAATCATCCTGAGCTTCTATATAATAAATGTCGCCAACAGGAATCACCACAATTTTATCTCTTTCTTTTACCATAATTCGTTCGATAACTTTATTGGTATTTATAAATTCATTAAGTTGAATAATTTCTTTATTTGAGGGAGATTTAAGAGTTTTTTTGCGTTCGATCGCTCTGTCGATTGCTTGAAATAATCTTGTTTTTGAGAATGGTTTCAACAGATAATCAACAGCATTTAAATCAAAAGCTTTAATTGCAAATTCGTCGTAAGCAGTAGTAAAAATTATTTGAGGATGATTATCACCAAGTAATTCCAACATTTCGAAGCCAGTTATTTTAGGCATTTGAATGTCGAGAAAAATTAAATCTGGTTTTAGTTCGTTAATAAGTTTGATGCCCTCGAAACCATCAACAGCCTCTGCTATTACTTCTATATCTTCTCTTTCTGATAAAAATGTTCGGATAATTATTCTTCCTGGTTCCTCGTCTTCTATGATAATTGTTCTCATTATTGTGGAATTTTAATAGTTATTTCAAAATAGTTTTCTTTATCTTCAATTCGCATTAAATTATCACTATTATAAAGCAGTTTTAAGCGTTGGCGGATATTATTTAGGCCAGTACCAGTGCCTTTTTTTTGCACTTCATTTTTATCATAAGCATTAGCAATACTAATACTTAGCATATTGTTATCAGCAATCATTGTATTAAGCTTAACTATAACTTCTTCCGAAGAGTTATAGACGCCATGTTTGATAGCATTTTCGACCAAAGGCTGAAGTACCATTACAGGAATCTGCATATTTTTTGTAGCCTCATCTACAGTATTTATAAACTTTAAACGTGCACCAAATCGTATCTTTTCAATTTCTAAATATTGATGCAAATGGTATAATTCCTGGTCTAAAGTAGTTTGTTTTTCATCTCCTTGTTTTAATGAATACCTCATAAATTCCGATAGTTTAATAATTATATCTTGAGCCAACGGAGGATTCGTAATAGTGAGACTACTAATGGAATTTAAACTATTAAATAAAAAATGAGGATTGATTTGTGAACGCAAAGAGTTAAGTTGGCTTTCCTGTAAAAGCCTATCCAACATTGCAGCTTGTTTTATTTGTTCCTGAATATTTTCGTAATAAACCACCAAGTAATAAATCATAATTATAATCCAGAAGTAAATAACCCCAGCTAATATACGCCATGGTAAAGAGTTTTTTAAGAAAGTTTTGTAAGTTGAATCTTTTATAAAATTTAATATAAAATAATCTAAAAGCAACCAAAAAGCCAAAACTGTGATACCTGTAAGAGTATGATTGATAAGTTTATCGTAAAGAGAATTGTTATCATCTATACTGTATTGCAGCGTAAACCAAACCCCTATGCTGAACAAAAAGAAAAGCAAATTGCTAATAATGCTATCGTATGCTGAAAGTGTGGAGTTCAGACTTATTAACTTCCATAAAACAATAAAATGGATACTGCTGAACAGTATCCATAATAAGACATAAATTAAAATTGTTTTTGTGTTTTTAAGAAGTGGATGTAACATAAGTCCAATAAATTTTAGCGTCTTGAACTTTTAATTTCGCCACCACCAAAAGCAGCTACGCCTTTAATAACTAATGTTTTTTCAGTATTTACTGATACATTTGTCATATATCTTTTGTCAGAAAAACCACCCAAAGCTGAAATTACTTCAATTTTAATATTCCAATCAGATGGTACATATAATTCGACTCCACCAAATGCGCAGATTACCTCCAAATAGTTTGATCCATCAGCTAAAGCAGCATTCGTTAAGTCGATTTTTGAGCCACCAAAAGCAGTAATTATCTTGCCTCCTCTAAAATTTTGCGAAGTGATAAGACGTTCTGTGCCGCTAAAAACTAAAATATCGTCAATGTAATCTTCGCTACCACTACTAATATTATGGGAATGGCGATGTGCAAAATGACGACTTCTGGCAAATATTATGTAAATGCCACCAAAAATTAACATTGAAGGCCAGAATATTTCGAAAAAGTTAACAGGAAGATTAAAAAACTCTGGGGCAAGATAAACAGAGCCAATAAGCATCATTATAAGACCTTGTGTTTTTTTATGATTAAATAGCCAGGTCAACCCTATAACTATTAATAGCATTTGCCACGAAAAGATGATTTCGGACATAAAAGGTGTCAATAATCCAATATTTTTTAAGATAAAAAAGATACCTGCAACTACAAGTACAATTCCCAAAACAAGATGTTTTGATTTGTGGTTTTTATGTTCACAACATTTTTTTGTTTCCATTTTGATAGATTTTTTAATTTTTTTAATGCTGCAAAATTACATTCATTTTATACGATGGGGGTAATACAAATCGGTTAATAATTGCAAAATGTCGGTAAAAACTATTTTATATTTTTTTAGTTTTGTAAAGATAAAGAATTATTGTACTTTTACCACTTAAAAAAAAGGAATATTTATGGCTACAATTATTGATAAAGAAAAGCTTTATGAGCTTTATGGTGACTATGGTAACGACTTTATGCTCGAGATTATAGAGATATTTTTTAATGAATATGAAGAAAAAATAAACAACATAGAAGCTGGAATTAAAAATGGTAATGCATTTGAAGTTAAATTTTGGGCACATAAATTAAAAGGCTCCATCAAAGCATTCAGTGATCCTTGTATCCCTGCAGAAATAGCTTATACAATTGAAAAAGCTGGCTTAGCTGAAGATTTATCAAAAGTTCCACCATTATTTGAAAGTTTA
>CAYRBL010000285.1:3578-4980 GCA_964422385.1 uncultured Bacteroides sp. | reverse complement strand
CCACTGTTGGGTGTTAGGAAATCGGGATAATCGAAGTATTTAAAGTAGGCTTCGTCTAGCAATCCTATATTGCGGATTATACCCGATTGACAATGTTGGGAAGCAAAAGTACGGTAAAGTTCTTTTATCAGTGTAACCAGTTCTAAAGCTAAGGCAGGTTCTTGTACAATTTCGTTTTGTAGGGTAATGCTCCAGAAACTTTCAGGGTTTAAAGGTGAAAGTGGATTGTCAACAAATACTTCGGGTGCTCCTGTTACAGGATTATCTTTTTCAAACTTAGTTACTACACATCTGTTCTCTGCCAAAGCAAAAGCAAAACATAAAGAATAATAATAGGCTTCTTTTTCTTTTGTAATCTTAGGAGCCCATATATCATATTGATTAGCCCAAATTGGATAATTTCCATTTAATGCTTTTGTAATTGCAAACCAACTGAAGTTACATTTTGCAGAATCTAAATCATAAGAACAATAACTTCTATTATCTGCTGCTCCATTAAAGATTTTAGTTTGATTAAGATTAATAAAGACTGTGTCAAGTCTAAACCATACTCTATCTGGTTTATTTGACATACGATTTAATGAATCTTGTGAAATTCTTACAGGTGTGCAATCATCCATAAATCCAATAAATGAGCCATTTGTTACTCCACATTTACGTTTTAATTCAAAGTGTCTGGATTTATCTTTCAAAGGGAAACCACTTATTAAAACTCCATAATCTTTTTGTTGCTTTGCAGTACTATAATCATATCTTGTTTGAAAAACAAAATCTCCCTTCTTATTTTGGATTTTAGGTAATAATGTTCTTATATCCCCTCTTGAATTATCAAATAAAACAGTTTTAGTTTGGCTTAATAAAGGTTTAATATTTTGCTCAATATCTTCGTAAGTAGCAGCCCAGTTTATTACAAGGTCTCTTTTAGTAAAATGAGTAAAATCTCTTAGCTTTACTACATTATTATTGCCTTCTTCATTATAATTATAAGTCCATATAGTAAACGACAAAGGCCATTTGCCATCTAATTTAAAGAACTCTTTGCCGGTAATAATAAAACCGCTTTCGTATCTAAAATACTTATCAAACTCTTTGCGGAAAGGAATATAAGTAGGACGGGGAATGAGCCACGAAGTAGGAGTAAAAATCATTAAAACAGGATTCAAATCCTTGTTCTCGCTGTTTTGCAATTTGGCAATGTTTACAATCTGCCCCAAGAAAGCAAGGTATCTTTCTTTGCCTGCATCTTCGCCCGTTAAGGCTAAAATATCTTTATTAATTTCGTATTCCGAATCTGTCTTTTCTCTCGCTTCTTTATTCTCATCTGTATTCTTATAAGGAGGATTCAAAAGAAATGCAATGGGTTTGTCTAATGCCAGATTCTTTTCTTTAAGTACTTTCTTCA
>CAYRBL010000285.1:0-3478 GCA_964422385.1 uncultured Bacteroides sp. | reverse complement strand
AATCGCTTCTCGAAAAATTCGCGGACAAACCACAAAGCAAATTTACTAAGATTAATATCCGTAAAGAAAATACCATGCTGCTTGGCATACTCAGGATTAATACGGCTCAACACCTCGTCGAAGCGACTGAAATAATAATCAACAGTCAATCCCGAACCTTCATTGGTAAATATATAATGTGTTTCAACAAACTTTTTAAACTCGGGTTTGTACTTAGGTTTCATCTTAACCTGCTCACTTATCCTGCCCGTCTTCTGGCTCACAACCTGTACATCGTAATCTTCCTCATCGTTATCTACAACTATCGAAGTTACATCCCAAAAACCAACAATTGCATAAAAACAATGTACAGCATCAATAGGATTGTCGTAAAACTTCTTTAAAGTCTCAATATGATTAATAAAATCGTAAGTGTTAATCTGGATTCTATTGGCATCAAGGTTTCTTAATATCTTAACAAATTCATAGAGTACAGTAGTTAAACTAGTATTTTGCGAAAACAAATCTTTATCCTCAGGTTTATTAATTACAAAGAAAGCATTTTTAAGAATTTCAATAGCTTCAGCCTTTGAAGTTTTACTTGCATTCGTTTTACCTATTTCACTGGGAGCTTTCTGAGCATCACTATTAGCAGCAAGTTTCTTTGCAGTAATAGGAATGTCGTTTAATTTCCATAAACCAACAAAATCTTTTGTAATAACACATATAGTAGGGAAACTTAATCCTTTTTTAGAATAGTGTAAAGCCTGATAAAAACCTTCCAACCATTGGTCGTATTTAGATTTGAGCTCAACAACCAACTCTCCTTTAATATAAGTATCGGCTCCTACAGCTTCAGATTCTGTTGAAAACTTATCTCCAAAGATAGCTTTAAAGAAAGGATAAATTAAATGTCGTTTGGCATCTTCGTTGGCATCGCTGGTAATGTATTCTTGTATATCGAAAATTTCTTTCATGTATATGTTTTGTGCTTTGGCTTATTCATTAAAATTAAAAGATGCAAATATACTCTTTTTATTAAAACAAACAGAAAATAATAATTTAAAAATAAATTTTGTGCTAAAGCATCCTAAATCATTCCATCATTCAACCACGCCCTGAAGGATGTGGCTATTCATAAAAACAACTCCATCAAAATAATTCACTAAACTTGCCTGCCGTTAAATAGTTCAACAAATCGCCATATCACTAATTCACCAAGTCGCCAATGCTCAAGTTGGGCGTAGCGTCCTCGTTACGTCCTGATAAACTAGGCGTCTCGCCCTGCTAAATTTTTAATTCCATCGAATTCGATGGAATTAAAATTAGGATTATTAAAAAAATCACATAGTCCAATAAATTCTATAGTACTTCGGTTTCTCATCCAGTTTTGAAGAATGTAATCACTCTTTTCAGAATCTTTATATCTTGCCATGTCGGTTAATGAAATAAAATCATCATTGTTCTGAGAATAAATTACAATTTTAAAATCTTTTACATTTATTGTTTTGTTTTTCATTTAGCTTGTTTTTAGTTTTAATTTCCTCCTTAATATAATCTATAAATGTACTCTTTATTTCTTATTACAAATAAAATTAAAAATAAATAAAAATAATTTTCAAGAAATTAATACCTCTGTTCAGTAACATAGGTTTAAAAATAAACAAATTCATTGATTGGGAAAAATATTTGTTTTTTTGTAACAACAATTTTTAATACCAAGCGTTATATCTATAATAAAATATAAAATTGAAATCTTAAAATAAAACCAAGTATTACTTTCCGAGTAAATTTAATTTGTAATTACTTTACTTTAATGCGAAAAGTTTGCTTTCTTTTAGTCCTCACAAGCAGTATCCGTAATAGCAACTACAGAGGCTTTTGGACAAAAAAATAGCTATAGAACAATAACATTAACGTACGAAATAACATTTTAAATTTATAGATTATGAATCATAAAGAACAAGAAAAATTAAAAACTTCTGATAGAGCTGAAAACTTTTATCTGAAAAATAAAGTAGTGCTTGATACCTATTTAGGTATAAAAAAAGATTTCGAAGCAAACTTAGCAATAAATGTTGCAATTAGAAAAAAACTCCCGCTACAGTCTACCGATCAATCTGGCAATACCACAATTAAAGAA
Organism: uncultured Bacteroides sp.; assembly: GCA_964422385.1. Taxonomy (GTDB): domain Bacteria; phylum Bacteroidota; class Bacteroidia; order Bacteroidales; family JACABE01; genus JBAXLO01. The sequence continues at coordinate 1,356 of CAYRBL010000285.1, read as the reverse complement.
GCAGATAAAATTATTCTAGTAAAAGCTATTTTGAAAAATACAGGCCCAGCTTGTTCATGTTTCGATAGTTTAGGTGATACAGCAAACTTTAATAAAATTAGTTTTAAAGAATACTTACTATTAAAAAATGTGCCAGCCGAATTAAATGCTAATGCCGACATAGCTATAGCAGTATTAACCGAAAATATATTAGCATTAGGAGATTATGGAATTACCGTAGCTTCAATAGCAGAAATAACAACAGCTAAAATCCCTTATGCTGTATACTCAAATCTTCCCGAAGAATTAAGAACAGCTTCCACTGTAAACACAAAAGGAATAAAAACATTATTCGTAAAACTTACCCATAATCTTAAAGTAAGATTAACGAATTCAATGTTATTAATCCGCGATTCTCACCCCGATTTATACGAATTGTTTATGGCTTTAGTCCGTAATCTAATTATCGGTACACATACGCACCACGACCCAGCAGTAGTTTATGGAACAGTAGATTTAACTGTTAAAAATGCTGCAACAGGTGAACGTATACCCAATGTAAGCGTCAAAACTGTAGGTGTAGACTTAGTTACACTTTCAAACGATTTAGGAATGTTAGAAATAGAACTACCAATAGGTACCTATGTCATTAAGTTTGTTACTTTCGATTTTCAAGAATTTCAAATTACAGTAACAGTCACCGAAGACGACCAATCAATAACTGTTCAATTAACTCCATTAGTGTAAAACATTAAGCAAAATAAAGCTTATATTACATACATAACTTAAAAAACTCCGCCAAACAAATTGACGGAGTTTTTTTATGCCTTTTTTTGTGTATATTTGCAAAAAATTAAACAAACATTGTAGGGACACACCATCATGTGTCCCTACATTTATTTATAAACTCATTATATGCCAAAAACAGCCATAATTTTAGCCGACGGACAATTCCCTTTTCATAAAATCCCTTTAGATCTTTTGCATTCGGGTATAGATATTATATGTTGCGACGGTGCCACTGCAAATCTTGTTAACTTTGGCATCGAACCTAAATATATTGTGGGAGATATGGATAGTATTTCCGATGAATTAAAACAAAAGTATGTTGATAGAATATATCCTAACCCAGATCAGGATACTAACGACTTAACTAAGGCAGTTAACTTCTGTATCACACATCAATATTATAGAATATTTATATTAGGTGCTTCAGGATTAAGAGAAGACCATACAATAGGCAACATCTCGTTGCTAATAACTTATGCCAACAAAGGAATACATACATATATGATTACCGACTACGGAATGTTTACCCCAATCTTATCAACAACTACCTTAAAAAGCTATAAAGGCCAGCAAGTTTCCTTGTTTCAG
>CAYRBL010000284.1:0-4983 GCA_964422385.1 uncultured Bacteroides sp. | reverse complement strand
TTAAAATAGTAAGGCATTCATACTTTTTTCATCAAACTATTTTGAAATAGTAAGGTATTCATACTTTAAACTGGTCTTTTCTTTAAAATTAGAATTAATGTTATATGAAAACTCCTTTTTTATTTATGGATGTTTTTTTATAAAAATAAATATTAGAGATAAATAAGAAAAATATGATTCATACTTACATTTTATTAGTACTTTTGTAAAAAAAATAAATAACATGGAAACATTACTCATCGACATAATAAATCCGAAAGCAAAAGCTTTGTTAAAAGATTTGGCTGACCTAAATTTAATTAAAATAAAAAAAGAAAAAGTAAAATCAGAGTTTGTTGAACTCTTAGAAAAACTAAGAACAGACTCAAATGAGATTCCTTCATTCGACGAGATTACTGCAGAAGTCGAAAAAGTAAGGAAGGATAAAAATGAAAAGCATTAAAATAATTTTAGATACTAATATTTGGATTAGCTTTTTAATTACAAAAAATTTTAATGATTTAGATAGACTTATTGATGAAGGCAAGATAAAATTAATTTTTTCGAATGAATTGATTGAAGAGTTTATTGCTGTATCAAAAAGACCTAAATTTATTAAGTATTTTAATATTTCAGACGTAATAACCATTATTGATCTTTTTAATACCTTTGGAAAACTAGTAACTGTTAAAACAAAATGTGAAGATTGTAGAGATCCTAAGGATAACTTTTTATTGAATCTAGCAATAGATAGTAAAGCAGATTACCTTATTACAGGTGATTCAGATTTATTAATTATAGAAAAAATAATGAAGACAAAAATTATTACCTTCAATAGTTTTATCGAAATTATAACCCATTCTAATCTTTAAAAAAACAATTTTAATTTATTAAAAGAAGTCAAAAAAAAGGGATGACACTTTCACAGTATCATCCCTTTTTTTATTTAATATGAATAAAAATATTATTCGCCTTCTTGTTGTTGTGGCATCTGTTGCTGTTGCTGTTGTGGAGCAGTAGCCTCATAAATCTTAACCCATTTATTAAATAATTGTGTGGCTTTTGTATTCAAATCACTTAAGTTGTATTGCGCACTCAAATCCTTAATCTTATTGGCAACATATAAATCCTGACGCTTGTCGGAATCTAAATTACGCGCATCTTTCATCTCAAAACGGAAGAAATAATCCATCTCAATGGAGGTTCTTTCCAACAAACGACTCAAGATAGCTTTCCCTTTATCAGCTCTACCTGCTTTAATATAAGCTTCAGCCATTGGTATAACATAAAAATTATAAGGAATCAATTTGTCGGTAATCACCTGCTCACATCTATCCAAAACTTTTAGTGCCATATCCTTTTTGCCTTCATCTATCAATGCATTCGCCAAACGGGCAAAGTTGTTCCTGAAATTCCAAATCATACGTGTATTCTGTTCGTCAAGATATACTTTTGGATTATCAATACCACCCCATTTAAACTTTTCCATAAGGTTTTTGTACATAATAGCAGTATTTACAGTGCCACTTTGGCCATCGCTACTATGTGCTTTCAATGGAACCAAACGATAGGTTAATCCTTCTAATTGGAAATAGTTTTCCAAACCAATATAGGCATCAGCACCAGTAGTAATAGCAAAATAAACAGGACGCTTCCAATCAAAATTAGCAAGCAAATCCAATATCATTAAATTATTCTTTTGTACACCATAGCCATTAATCGTAAAATCAACTGTATTTAAAATCGAATCCCTTAAGGAAGCAGGAACCACTCCATACTTAATTACAGCATCCTTATCAACAGGAATACTAAATTTATTAGTTGGAAAATAACTCAGGCTCTTGCCTATACTCATCATCTGCGTATTGTTATCATCCGAAACAAATTTCATAGCATCCTTTACATTCACAAACAAACCTTGTGGATTTGCTTCTTTATTAAAATAAACAAAGTCGCGGGTACCTTGTATATATTTCTCTTTGGTCAATGCAAAAGGAACAGGATCTGAGTCGTAAGCCTTACGTTTAGCTTGGTCGATATACCAATCGGTGTTTAGCAGACTAAGATTTATAACCCTAACATCGGTACGAATGCCTTCAACTTCCTGGGCATACCACAAAGGGAAAGTGTCGTTATCGCCATTGGTAAACAAGATAGCATTAGGGGCACAAGAATTAAGATAGTTCTCAGCAAAATTCAAACAAGTATATCTACCAGAACGATCATGGTCGTCCCAACCATCTTTGGCCATCAAGGTAGGTGCTAACAGAAAACATCCTAAAGTTGCGACTACAGCAGCAGTTTTAGGATTCATTTTCCTACTTAAGAAATCAAAAATAGCATACACTCCGAAGCCTATATACATCGCGAAAGCATAAAAAGAACCAGCAAAAGCATAATCCCTTTCGCGGGGTTGATAGGCATACATATTTAAGTAAATCTCGATAGCAATACCTGTCATAAAGAACAATAGCATCACAGCAACAGCACCTTTATACTCGCGATTGAAATGGAAATACATTCCAATAATACCTATTAATAATGGTAGTAAATAAAACTTATTAGTGCCTTTATTCTTCAATCCATCTGGAATATTATCCTGCGGACCTACTCTTAATTCATCAAAAGCTTTGATACCGGTAATCCAGTTACCATTGGTTCTTTCGCCTCTAAATTGTATATCATTCTGACGACCCGAGAAGTTCCACATAAAATATCTAAAATACATAACATTAAGCTGATAATTGCGGAAGAAATTAAAATTTTCCCAGAAAGTAGGTTTGTTAATAATCTTATCACCATCACGTTCGTGAACCTTTATTGGAGTTCCTTTTACATCACCCCACGATTCGTAAGTATCGGCATGTTCGGGACTCCACATACGAGGGAATAGTGTGCAAAAACGATCATCATAAACGGTTTCGGTATTCTTCTTTTGATCCGAAATTACATATTTACCTTTGATAGTAAATTTACCTTCTCCTTTATTATCTTTAATATATTTTTCAGCCTCATTTTTTTCATAAAAAGTAGCATACTGTTTGTCGTCGGCCATCACTAAATAAGCTTTGGTATAAACAGGATTTCCATCAACATACTTTTCAGAAGGTGCATTGTAATATTGCCCATAAAACAAAGGGTTAGAACCATATTGTTCACGCTCCAGATAAGCAACCAAAGCAGTTGCATTATCAGGATTATTTTCATCAAGTGGAGTATTCGCGTTTGAACGAATTACCAATATAAAAAAGGTAGAATAACCGATTAAAAGAAAGGTAAGCGAAAGTAAAATAGTATTCATTACCACCTTTTGATGCTTTATAGAATACATAATTCCATAAATAATACCTGCTATTAATACTGCAAAATAAAATACAGTTCCAGAACCAAAAGGTAAACCAAACGAATTTATAAATAGTCGCTCGAACAAGCCAGATAACCGCACAATCCAAGGTATTATTCCATATAAAACTCCTACCAATAATACAATAGAAACTATCGATGAAATGATGATTCCTTTGCGGGTTGGTTGGTACATTTTAAAATAATATACAAACACAATTGCAGGGATACACAATAGGTTTAGTAAATGGACACCAATAGATAAGCCGATAATATAAGCCATTAAAATAAGCCATTTGAAAGCTCGTTTGTCTTCATAATTCTCTTCCCATTTTAATATTGCCCAAAAAGTAATTGCTGTATAAAAAGATGAGGAAGCATACACTTCGCCTTCTACAGCTGAGAACCAAAATGAATCAGAAAAAGTATATGCCAACGAACCTACTATAGCACTTCCGAAAATGGCTAATATTTTTGATTCGTTTAGTTCAGCACCCTTAACAGTAGCTATTTTGCGTCCAAGTAATGTCATCGACCAGAACATAAATAATATCGTAAATCCACTAGCCAAAGCCGACATAGTATTTACCATACGAGCTACTAAAGCGGTATTGCTACCTGCAAATAAGGAAAAGAATCGACCCATTAACTGAAAAAATGGAGCTCCAGGGGGATGTCCAACCTGAAGTTTGTAGGAAGTAGCAATATATTCGCCACAATCCCAAAAGCTGGCAGTGGGTTCGGATGTAAGCACATAAACTGTTGCAGCTACTACAAACACTGCCCATCCAATTATGTTATTTAATTTCTTATATTGATTAACCATATTTATAATATATAATTGAGGCTGCGAATTTACTAAAAAATCTAGGATTATAAGGTAAATAAAAATTAAAATTACATTAGAATTTTAAAAAAGGGGTTTAGACTTTTAGCTTTTTAGACTTTTAGGAGGGAATGTTCTTTAAGTTTTAGAAAGGATTTTAAGGAAATAAAAGAGGTTTTTGTAATAAATCATAATTTATAATTCATTATTCATTATTCATTCGTATCTTTGTAAAAAAATAAATAATGGATTTACAAACAAAGAAAATTAACTTTATTCAAGAATTTCTCAGAGTAAATAGCGAAGAAGTGATTAATAAATTAGATAATTTACTTCATACCGAAAAGCGTAAGATGTATGAGCAAGACTTAAAACCGATGTCAATTGAAAGTTTTAATGAAGCTATTGACCGCTCAGAAGATGATGTTAAGAATGGCAGGGTAATTAATGCGCGACAACTCCGAAAAGATATTGAAGAATGGAAATAAAAATTCAATGGACAGAAAATGCGATTAATCTTTTGGAACAAATTTTTGATTATTATAAATACAATGCAAGTTTAAAGGTATCTAAAAAGATTATATCTAAAATTATCGACAGAACTTTGTTACTTGAACAACATCCTTACTCAGGAAATAGAGAGCCTTTACTAGAGAATAGAAAAAGGGAATATAGATTTATTATTGAAGGAAATTATAAAATAATTTATTTTATTGAAGATAATTATGCAACCATAAGTTCGGTGTTTGATTGCAGACAAAATCCTAATAAGATTTCAAATCTTAAAGAAAAAACCTAATACCGATTTACGATATTAGGTTTAAATATTATTATTT
>CAYRBL010000283.1:0-4989 GCA_964422385.1 uncultured Bacteroides sp. | reverse complement strand
AGGTGCTATTCCTTCACAAACTTCTTTACAAATATCCCCTTATCTGTATTTAGTTTTATTAAATAAACGCCTTTCGGGAAAGCCGACACATCCACCGTAGCTTTACTATATATATTATAGGTATACAATGATTGCCCAATCAGGTTTACTATCTCTAAGTTTTGCTTGGTATTGGAGTTGGTTTCTATGGTAAGGGTAGATGAAGTTGGGTTGGGGTAGATAGAGATATTATTGGATAAAGTGTTTTCATTTATTCCTACAAAATCTGATAATGGACGTTTCCATATCTTACCTGTCCATGTAACTGGTGATAATGTACCTGCATATAAATAAGTTCCATCTACTGCTAATGCTATAATATAATCATTTGTAAAACCGGAAGTAATATCTGTCCAACTTGTTGCATTATTATTTGTTAAAAAAACTCCTCCTTGTGTACCGGTAAATAAATTGTTGCCACTTTGAGCAAATGAATTAGCATCATTTAAGTTTGTAATTCCATTGTTTTTAGCAACCCAATTATTACCATTATTTGTTGATAAATAAACACCATAAGTGCCTGCAAATAAATTTGTTCCTAAAAGGGCCAATTTACTTATACATTGAGTACCTAATCCATTGTTTATAGAAGCCCAATTAGCGCCATAATCAGAAGAACGATTAACACCTGCACAACCTGAACTTACAAAAATATTTGTGCCGCTTTTGACTATTGATCCACTCCCTCCATTAGTTGTTAGTCCATTAATAATGGTCGTCCAAGTCGTGCCATTATTAGTAGATAATAATATATCATGTAAACCACCCCAAGTAGTTGCAAATATATTTGTACCATCTATAAGAAATGAAGTTATTTGCAAAGCATCAGTACTTGTGTATAAATTTGTCCATGTTATACCATTATCTATAGATTTAAATATTTTATTACCAGTTCCTGCAAGTGTAGTTGTACCACTTATTGAAATTGAATAAATATTTGTATCTGCTGTACTGATTGTAATAGGCGTCCAATTTGCTCCCATATTAGTTGAAGCAAAAATACCACCACCTTCTGTTCCAACTAATATTTTATTACCACTTGCTGCAATACATGTAACCATATGATTACCGATAGGACAATTTGTTTGTATCCATTGAGCATTTGCTATATTAATTGAAATGATTGCAATTAAAATAAGATAAATCTTTTTCATAGAAATTATTATTTAATTATTTATTAAATGAAACAATACCATCTTTCATAAAATGGTATGATTTCAAGTTAGTTTTAATTTATTGGAATTGTCATTATATTAACTGAACCACATGCTCTATTGTAATTGAAATTAATTATATTTTGGTCATAGAAAAAATTATTTCTTCCAATAGCCCATGGATATTTTTCAAGTACAAATGGCGATTTTAAATCATTATAATCTTTAGAATATTGCCTTTTACAACTTATAGAATCTAATATAGCACCATTAAGAAAAGGACCAATATAATAATTTGTCAAATCAAATAAAAATAAAGTATCATTAATAGTTAATGGATTTGTTGTCGTTATTTTAATTATTAAAGTTGAGCTTGCTCTATAATAACATTTAATATTAGTAATATTATAATCAACTGGTATGTTTTCTAAAATTGATATAGGACTAATACCACCAACATTAGTCATAATTATAATTGGGGAAGTGTTGTCATTAAATTTATAAGTAAATGAAAAATTACCATGTGCATCTGTTTTAGTGGTGCCAATAGTACCAGCATGACCTAGTAAAGAAGAACCTTGATCAAATTCCAATGATGCATTTGCAAGTGGTGCATTACAATCTAAATAGATTGTACCTGAAATTGTATAATTTGTTGCAGTAGTTGTTGTATTATCTTTTTTACAACCAATTAGAACAACAAAAACAATAAAAATGATTTTTACAATATTTTTCATATTAGAATATTTTACAGTTTATTGAATAATTAATTTTTGAGTTAATGTTACTAAGCCATTTGAAACAGAAACGAAATACATTCCCGATTTAAGTTGATATTGAGATAAATTAACATTCACATAAGCATCTTTTGTAATATCTGTCTTCGTTACATTCTTAACTATAACTGTTTGTCCCATTTGATTTATAAATTTTATTATTGAAGGTTCATTGTTTACAAATTTAAAATGCAAAGTTACATTTTTATCAATTACTGGATTAGGGAATAATGAAAATAAATTTGTATTTTCTTTTACAGCTATTATAGTATCTGTAATTTTAGCTGATTTTACGCTATAATCAACGCAACAAATTTTCAAAGTTGGATTACCTATATTATAATTATTTATTGGTGGATTATATAATTGTATCCAGAAGTAAAAAGTTGCAAAACCATATGTAGCATCTATTATATAATCTTCACCATCTGAATAAACCCCATCAACATAAAGATTACTTAAGGGAGGTGTTGTAGGATATTGATAATATGGATTAGGTTCGTTTACATGGATATTTCTTTGTGATTCATAATCAGCATGCCAATATAATGTAGCATTATCTAACCATAAATCTTCATCTCCTATTTCTCTATCCAAATGAAAAGCTGGTAAATTACAATTTGTATAGTTAATTGGGTTTGAGAAAATATCTGTCAGTTGCATATTTCTAACAAAAAGATGTTCCATGTTTTCAGTATAATAACTAGAAGGAATTCCTTGTATAACATGAAAAGGTGAGGCAGCATTTTTGAAAAATATAGGATCGTTGTAAAAATTATGTGCTAAATCAAAATTTCCTGTTCCTAAATGATAATCTAAAGCAGATTGTATTGGTATTAAACAAAAACCAAATCCATCAGTATGTGCACTATAACCAGCACCAAAACTAAAAAGCCATGGGATTCCAACTCTTGTACTAAAACTTGCATTTCCTGAATTATCAGTTTGGCTATTCAAATCAAAGAATTCTGTAAAATCTATAAAGCGTTGACTACTGAAATTAAGATAATTCGGTATTTTACCCCCTGCGTTTATGCAATAAGCATGTAGGTTATTACCATCTTTATTTATATTTAATAAATTGTTATAAGTAATTGAAACATTAACACTGAACCATTTCAATCTAATTTTTATTCTAGGTGTACCTATTTGACAATTTAGTAAATTTCCATTACCTTCAGGATTGGTATGTAAATCTAAGTTTGCTCCAAAAAATTTATATTTTATTCCTAATATTCTTGCCCATATAGAACCATCAAATCTTAATAGCAAATCATTAGGATTCCTATAATTGCCTTGGTTATTGTCATTAAATTCATTCTTCTGCCTTCTGCCTTGCAACGAACCGTTTGATAAAGCCATTAATTTACAATATTTAGGATAATCGCCTAAATTACGTAAATCATCGAAAAAACTAGTAAAGTCAGGATGGGGATAATAATTATTACCTTGCTGATTAAATGCATGATAAATTAACATTTGCTTTACTGATTTAGCATTGAGTAACATAATCATTTCTCTCATTATTGATCTTTTTATTGCACTTCCTATAACAAATGGACTTCCAGATTGAGTCCCTAAAATTAGATAAAGCTGTTGTAAAGATAATGGTATATTTGCACCTTGATTTGGAGTATCAAATGTCATTAACAAACGTGTATTATGCCTATTATCAGTTTTACATGGACCACTCATATATTCATTAGATTCCATATATGCAAGGGCATAACGAGCAACCAAACCTCCCATACTTTCACCAATTACTACAAATTGCTCATCACCCTGTATTTGACATTTTAAATATTCAATTAATTCTACTACTCTTAAAGCATTACTACGAATATCATCATGGCTATTTTGCCAATCAACTACAACAAAAGTGTAACCAAAATTACGTAATTGCGCAATTTGTGTTAGCTTTATCATTTCATTATAAATTTCTGTAGTATTTCTACCACTATGTTTATGATTATCACCCGTATCAAATCCTTCTAAATAGATTATAATTTTATTTGGTCTATCTTCATTACAATCTGTGAATACTCCAACATTTAAACCTGGAATATTAGTTATTGAATAACTTGGAACTGTTTTAATTGATGATTTTTTAAAAAGGATGTTAATTGAACTTAAGGAAAGTTTGATACAAATATTTGATTCGTTGAATAAACCTACTTGTACTAAATAATAACCACTATCTGGGTAACTAGCACTATAATGTGATATTTTATGTACATCAAAACTATGCCAACCTGCACCATCTCCAAAATCAATTCTAAAATCATTACCAGATAAATTACTATCAGATTTATATGTTGGCAAACTAATAGCATCAATAAATAAAAATTGTGGATCAATTCTAAAAATTGAATTCGTATAATTTGCCGTACCAAAAATTGGTGATGCAGTAAATAAATCTGCTTCATCATAAGGATAACCAGGTCGTGGATATTTATCAGTAAGTATTGTATTTACTGTATCAAAATTGAAATAAATGTTAGTCGTTAAAGCATCGGAATTAAATATATAATAATTCCAGTCCATTAATCCAATTGGAATAGTATCTGCTTCAAAATTTAGAGCACGAATGTAAACACTATCAGAATTTATGAAATCGCTTTGTATATAAGCACAATTCCACATTTCTTCATATTGTTGAAACCAATTCAGATACCCTGTAGTGTCAGTACAATAGTTAGTATAAAACGCACTATCAACACCATGTACAGCCATATCATACAAAAATTGTTTTGATGGTGTTGGTCTTGCTAAAGGAGAAAATAATGCTCGTAGTTGTATATTAACAGTATCAACCGGATTCTCTAATGATATTGGTTGACTAAATAAATTATTACTTAATATAACAAAAAATAATATTATAAATATTTTTGTTATTAATTTAAATTTAAATTTCTCATATTGTTAAAAAATATTTGTTCGTAAAAAGAATTGCAATCTTTTATTTCATGCAATTCGAAAATTATTAAGTTAAACGTAAATCGGATTCACTTGTAATATTT
>CAYRBL010000282.1:2000-4994 GCA_964422385.1 uncultured Bacteroides sp. | reverse complement strand
CTTAGCCTTTCATTTTATCTGCAATAACATTGTTGTAAATGTTTTTGTATTCATCAACTTTTCCGTAGCTAACGTCATCAATTAAGAGGTCTTCCTTGGTAACTTTTCCTATTACTGAGAATGGGAATTTGGAAGCAACCATAAAGTCGATAAACTTAGCTTCGTTGACTGCATTTACAGAAACAACTATACGACCCTGAGCTTCGCCGAACAAGAATGCATCCTGACGGATATCGCTTTCGGTTAAAATATCAAAACCTAAACCACGTGGCATAGCAGATTCAAGCAAAGTTATAAACAAACCACCATCTGATACATCGTGCGCAGATTCAATTAGCTTCTTACTAATAAGATTTAGAACAACAGTTTGAAGTTGGTGCTCTTCTTCTAAATTAAAATAAGGAGCAGGCGACAATTTTATGTTATGATAAGAATAAAGATATTGAGAAGAATTGATATCGTTCTTAGAAGTACCGATAAGGAAAATCAAGTCCTTATTGTTCTTAAAGTCGAGGGTCATTTGTTGATCTTTCTCTAATAAACCTAACATACCGATGGTAGGAGTAGGATAAACTGGCTCGATAGTGTTGCCAATCTGTGCCTGATTGTAGAAGCTAACATTACCACCTGTAACAGGAGTATCGAATTTTTTACAAGCATTTCCCATACCTTTAATAGCACCAACAAATTGCCAGTATACTTCAGGATTATATGGATTGCCAAAGTTAAGACAATTAGTAATAGCTAAAGGTTTTCCACCAGAACAAACAATGTTACGTGCAGCTTCTGTAACTGCGATTTCAGTTCCTATTTGTGGGTCGACATACACATAGCGTGAATTACAATCGGTAGTAATTGCTAAAGCACGATTGGTACCTTTTATATTAACAATAGCAGCATCCGAAGGCTTATTTGTGCTCATGTTTTTGGTGCCAACCATAGTATCGTACTGTTCGTAAATCCATTTCTTAGAAGCAATACTTGGGTGCGAAATCAAATGTAAAGCGATTGCTTTTATATCTTGTTCTTCAGGAATAGTATCGATGTTGAACTCCTTAGCCTTGTTATAATATGCAGGTTCGGTATATTCTCTGTCGTAAACAGGAGCACCTCCACCAAGCACAAGATTAGAAGCAGGAACATCAGCAACTAATTCGTTATTCAAATAGAAATGTAGTCTGTCGCCTTCGGTAACTTCGCCTATAATAGCACAATTAAGATCCCATTTCTTAAATACATCTTCAATAAGTTTTTCTTTTCCTTTTTCAACAACGATAAGCATGCGTTCCTGAGATTCGGAAAGAAGAATTTCGAAAGGTTCCATGTTCTTCTGACGTAAAGGAACCTGATCTAAATAAACTTTCATACCATGTCCACCTTTTTCCGACATCTCGGAAGTAGAACAGATAATACCAGCAGCACCCATATCTTGCATACCAACAACAGCTCCAGTTTTGATTACTTCTAAACTAGCTTCGAGTAAAAGTTTTTCCTGGAAAGGATCGCCAACCTGGATAGAAGGGATGTCGTCGGCAGAATCTTCAGTGATATCAGCTGAAGCAAAAGTAGCACCGTGAATACCATCTTTGCCTGTTGAAGAGCCAACAATATAAACTGGATTGCCTACACCTTTTGAAATAGCAGAAACAAGATTGCTTGTTTTCATTAAACCAACAGACATTGCATTAACTAAAGGATTGGAGTAATAACAATCGTCGAAGTACACCTCGCCACCAACAACCGGAACACCAAAAGCATTACCGTAATCGCCAATACCTTTAACAACTCCTTTCAACAACCATTTGGTACGATCCTTGTCGATATCGCCAAAGCGTAAAGAATTTAACTGTGCAATAGGACGAGCACCCATCGTGAAGATATCGCGATTGATACCACCAACACCAGTTGCAGCACCTTGGTAAGGCTCAACGGCACAAGGATGATTGTGCGATTCGATCTTAAATACACAGGCGATGCCGTCACCAACATCAACCATACCTGCGTTTTCCTGACCGGCATCAACTAATAACTGTTTGCCCGAACGAGGTAAAGTCTTTAGCCATTTAATAGAATTTTTGTAGGAAGCATGTTCCGACCACATCACCGAGAATATGCTAAGCTCAGTATAATTAGGGGTTCTTCCTAATATTTCTATTATTTTATTAAACTCTTCGGGTAATAACCCGATCTCTTTTGCTGTGTCAACTGTGACGTTTTTTTGTGTACTCATTATTTAAAATAGAAAAATGAATAATTTTTCTGCAAAATTACAAATATAAACATTATCTTTGTCAAGAATATTATAAATGATTGTAGTATTATTATAAAAACTACTAATAAAAATTGTAACAACATGAATAAAATAGCTTTAATAACAGGTGCGACATCAGGAATTGGTAAAGCTTGTGCGATGAGATTTGCCGATTATAGTTACGATGTTATAATTACAGGGAGAAGAAAAGACCTTTTGGATGAAGTTGCCGACACAATTAGGAGCAAATACGGCGTTGAAGTTCTCCCTTTATGTTTTGATGTAAGGGATAGGGCAGTTATTAAAAAATCAGTGAAAGAACTTACGGGAAAGTGGAAGACTATTGATGTATTGGTTAACAATGCAGGCTTAGCTTCTGGTCTTAATTCTTTTCAGGAAGGTTTGTATGAAGATTGGGATAAGATGATAGACACAAATGTTAGAGGTCTATTATATATGACCCGTTACATTGTGCCTTTGATGATACAAAATGGCAAGGGTCATATTATAAATATTGGCTCTATTGCTGGTCGCGATGCTTATCCTAACGGAAATGTATATTGTGCTACCAAAGCTGCTGTTGATTCTATTACCCGAGGTATGAGAATTGATTTACTTCAGCATGGTATCAGGGTTTCTTTGGTGGAACCTGGTGCTGTTGAAACTGAATTTTCGGAAGTACGCTTTAAGGGTGATAAAGTAAAAGCAAAAAATGTGTACAACGGTTACCAGCCTCTAACTGG
>CAYRBL010000282.1:0-1900 GCA_964422385.1 uncultured Bacteroides sp. | reverse complement strand
CCAACTATGAGTTATTTGTTTGTATTAATCAACCTGATAATTGGTGGGAAGATGTTGATAAAATAAGTATTTGCGAAAATAATCAGGAGACTATTAGGGTGCTAAAGAAAGAAGATTTTGATATTACAATTATAGATAAAAGCACTAAAGGGAATGGTTGGACTGGCAAACAATCGGGTGTTGGTTGGGCGCGCAAGGTGTTGATGGATACTATTAATACTATTGCCAATGCTGAAGATATTATAGTAAGTCTGGATGCTGATACTCGTTTTAATCCTTCTTATTTTGATTCGATAATTAATACTTTCGCAAAGAATCCGAAGGCTGTTGCCATTTCAAATCCTTATTATCATAAACTAACTGCCGACGATGCTGCCAACAGGGCGATACTACGTTACGAAATTTATATGCGTCATTATGCTATTAATCTTTGGCGGATAAATTGCCCTTATAATTTCACTGCTCTTGGTTCGGCGATGGCTGTGCCTGTGTGGGCTTACCGTAAAATTGGTGGTATAACTCCTATGAAAAGTGGTGAGGATTTTTATTTTTTGCAAAAGCTTACCAAAACAGGAAAGATTATTAATTATAATAAAGAAAAAGTATATCCCGCCGCCCGCTTTTCTGATAGAGTTTCTTTTGGCACTGGTCCTGCTATGATTAAGGGAAGAGATGGGAACTGGAACTCCTATCCTATTTATCATCATACTTTATTTAATAATATTAAAAAGACTTACGAGCTTCTTCCTGCTCTTTTTTATGAGGACATCGAACTTCCTTTAACTTCCTTTTTAAATGAGCAGTTTAAGGAAGCAAATTGGTGGGTTGCATTGAGGAAAAATTTTAAAACTGAGCATCATTTTGTAAAGGCTTGTGTTGAAAAAATTGATGGTTTGAGGATTCTTCAATACCTTAAATCAAATCAAAATACTATTGACAAAACAGATGAGGAATGTTTGAATGATTTTTTTAATAAATATTATAAAAATGTTATTAATGAAATAAACATTACCTTTGACACCTTTAAATTCGACAAATTAAGCATCTCGCAACTAAATGAAATCAGAGATGTTTTATGTAGGATTGAAGAAGAATATCAATCGTTATTATAAAAAAATACAATGAGAGAATTGAAAAAGACATTACTTACGATATTAGGACCTACCGCTACAGGAAAAACCAGGCTTGCTGCTCAGGTGGCTGCACAGATTGATGGCGAAATTATAAGTGCCGATTCGCGTCAGGTTTACAAAGGTATGGATTTGGGCACGGGTAAGGATTATGGCGATTATATTGTCGGCGACAAGTCTATTGCGTATCATCTGGTGGATATTGCGGATGCCGGCACCGAGTATAATGTGTTTAGGTTTCAGCAGGATTGTTTTAAAATTTATGATGATATTATTTCGCGCAATAAGTTTCCTATTTTGTGTGGAGGTACCGGTTTGTATATCGAAGCGGTTCTGGGGAAATATCATCTTATAGAAACTCCCATTAACGAAGCTTTGAGAGCAAGTTTGAAGGATCATAGCATTGGCCAACTAAAAGAAATGTTATTGGCTTATCGTAAAATACATAACACTACAGATACTAAAGATCGCGATCGTTTGATTAGGGCTATTGAAATTCAGCAGTACAAAATCGACAATCCACAAGAAAAAAATAATGAGATTAATTTAATAAATAATGTTTTGGTGGGTATTAATTTCGAAAGAGAAATTATAAAATCAAGGATAACACGTAGGCTCAAAGAACGTTTGGATAATGGGATGCTCGACGAGGTAACTGCCTTGCTCGACAGTGGTCTATCGCCCCAGCAAGTGATGTTTTATGGTTTGGAATATCGTTTTATTACGATGTATTTGATAAAAGAGATTACGTATGAAAATATGTTTGAGCT
>CAYRBL010000281.1:0-5009 GCA_964422385.1 uncultured Bacteroides sp. | reverse complement strand
AATATTGAAAATAAATTTATAAAAGGGGTCTTGTTAATTAAATTTTATTACTTTTGTACTATTAATAATTTAAAAATTGCATGACATAAATATTGTACTAATTATATTAAGAAATTGCGTTTAGCTAAATTCTGTTGTTGAAACCGACCAAATTACAATAATGTTACAGGATAGTAAGCAAACGCCACGTGTTAGCGTGGTCGTTGCTTTATCTGTAACAGGACTCTTGGTCGGGTCTCAACAACGGTGGGTAATTTGACCACGCTTTTTAGTTTATTGAAAGAAATTTTATTTAAATTAAAACAAAAGAATGATTTCAAACAGAAAGTAATAAATCAAAACATTAATAATCATAAAACACACAAAATGAAAACAAAAGTATTATTTGTAATTTTAGTTTTTAATTCTTTTCTTATTGCTTGTAATAATAGCAATAATAATCCAAACAATGGAAATACTTACCAAGAAAAAGTTATGTCTGTTGAAGAAATAGAACGTACCACACCTACAAAATTCTTATCAGCAGAAGGAACGTATAAACCAAATTTTTGGGGTAATAAAATTAATGGGTCTATAAAAAATATTGCGACTGTTGCTACATATAAAGATGTTGTAATTAAAGTTACATATTATAGTAAAACTAAAACAGAATTAGGAAGTAGTAATTATACTGTCTATGATTTTTTTCTTCCACAATCTGAGAAGCCTTTTGAATTAAAAATAGATAACTACAAAGATGTGAATTCAGTAGGATGCGAAGTTATAAGTGCATTAATAAAATAGTGGAAAATAATCAATATTAATAATAAATGGAAAAACTAAAACAATTAATGATTATAGATACAAAAAAGTGGAATTCACTATCTAATATATCTTTTATAGATTTAAATATTACTGCAAAGATTCAAAAATTTAGTTTCCTAATTTTTGTTTTTATATTGACTTTAAATTCTTGTGTTAATACAAAAAGTATAAATAATACAGACATTGAATGTATTAATTTTGGTAATGGAGGTGGTTTTGCAGGATTAGTAAATATATACTCTCTTTCATCAGATGGTAAACTAAACAAATTAGTTGATAATAAATACACAGCTATTAAAACAATAGATAAGAAAATTATTAAAGATTTTTTTGAAGAAGCAAAAGAATTAAAATTGTATCAATTTAATGAACCAGAAAATATGTTTTCATTCATTGAAATAAAAACAAATGGAAGCACAAACAAAATTGTTTGGTCTAATGGTTCAACAAAAATTGACAAAAGAGTTATTGAACTTTATAATAAATTAATAACAACAATAAAATAAATAAGTAACAATGATAAAAATATTTTTTAAATCAGCAAGTATAGTAATTGTATTACTAGTAGCTTTGCAATCATTTGGTCAGGTAAAACAACTAACACAACCAAACATAGCAAATCCATTTAAGAGTAAAATAAATCAAAATGTTACAACATTTATTACCCCAAGAAGTAATAAAAATGTTGCAGGTATCCAACAAGATATGCCTAAAATAGTCAAAGTTAATGGTTCTTTTCATATCAATTTTGAAAAATATAAAAAGGAAATTGATATTGTCACAAAGAATTTTAATCATTTATTAAATTTAAATGAACAACATTCATTTAAACTAATTTCTGAAAGGATTGATGAATTTGGAATTACTCATAGCAATTTTCAACAACTCTTTAAAGGATTTCCAATTGAAGGAAGTATAATAATGATGCATTCAAAAAATGATATTGTAACTCATTTAAATGGTCAGATTGCAGAGTTTGACAATATTAATACAGAGATTAATATAACTCCTTTATTAGCAAAAGAAAAAGCAATGTCTTTTCTTAAAGTTACAAAATTATTAAATGACTATCCATTTGAGTTAGTAATATTAAAAATACCTATTAAAGAAGGATATAAATATAAATTAACACACAAAATAAGAATTGATTCCTATTCGCCATTTGTAATGTGTAATATTTTTATTGATCCTCTGACAGGAGAAATTATTAATAAAATTGATTTGATTAATGATGCTGATACACCTGGAACAGCTAGTACTTTGTATAGTGGTACAAAAGCAATAACAATAGATAGTTATAATGGAAGTTATAGATTAAGAGAAAGTACAAAGAATATACAAACTTATAATGCTACAAATGCAACATTTACAAATGGAATAGGTTTCTCTGGTCAATCAGATTACACAAATTCAACTACAACATGGACTGGAGTACCATATCTTTCTTCATTTACAATAACAGCAATTTCTCAAAGTTGGTGGTACACTGCTTTCTCTGACATATTACCTGATTTATATATTATAGTAAAAGATGGCGCAAATCAAACTGTATATACTGCTAATTATATAAATAATACAACTCCACCTGTAACTTTTTATCCCAATATTATTCTACAGAATCCACCTTATACTGTTGAAATTTGGGATTATGATGCGGTTGGAGGTGATGACTTTGGAGGGTCTTATTCAATTACAACAAATGCAGGGAGTCAAACTTGGAATGGTAATGGAAATAATGGAACTTATACAAATAGTTTATTAAATAATCCAGCACTTGACGTTCATTGGGGAATGGAGAAAACTTATGATTTCTATCAGTCTGTTTTTAATAGAAATAGTTATGATGGGAATGGGAGTGTTATAAAGAACTACATTAACCCTTCATTTTTGCAAGCAGCACAAGGAAATAGTCCCAATAATGCTTTTGCTATGCCATCACCTTACAATGTAATGTGTTATGGAATGGGTGATGCTTCATTTATGAGTCCAGTTGTTGGCTTAGATGTTGAAGGGCATGAATATTCACATATGGTAATTGCTAACAATGGGAATGGTGGATTAACATACCAAGCTGAATCAGGTGCTTTAAATGAATCTTTTGCTGATATTTTCGGTACTTGTGTAGAGTTTTATGGAGCAACCTCCCCTAACTGGACAATTGGCGAGAATGTTGTTGTTTCTTCTCCTTATTATTTACGTTCTATGTCAAATCCAAATTCAGGTTATCAACCTCAACCTGATACTTATGAAGGTCAATATTGGCAAAATATTACAAATCTTAGTTCTGACCAAGGAGGTGTACATACAAATAGTGGAGTTCAGAACTTTTGGTTTTATCTTCTTTGTCAAGGAGGTAGTGGAACGAATGATTTGGGTAATACTTATTCTGTAACTGGAATTGGAATTCTTCAAGCAAGAAAAATTGCATATAAAAATCTAATTACATACTTAACTCCAAATGCTACATATTATGATGCTTATTTAGGGTCATTACAAGCAGCACAGGATTTATATGGAAATCCCTCATCACAATATACAGCAGTTAGACAAGCTTGGTATGCAGTAGGTATCGGGAATAATCCTAATAATTATTGTAGTGGAACAACTAATTTAACAGCTTCAAGTGGAACTATTACAGATGGAAGTGGTTCGGCAAATTATAATAATAACGCGAATTGCAAATGGATAATTGCTCCACCAGGTGCAACTCAAATAACTTTAAATTTTACTAATTTTGACACAGAAGCAAACTATGATACTGTTTTTGTTTATAATGGGCCTGATGATACTTTTCCTATACTTGCAACATGGTGGGGCAATACTCTACCACCAACAATAAATTCAACTGGAGGGGCTCTTTGTATTAAATTTACATCTGACGCAACAACTACTGCTACTGGTTGGTCAGCAACTTATTCATCAATAGGCATAACACCTACATGTAATGGAGGAACTATTTTGTCTGCTCCATCTGGTTCATTTAATGATGGTTCAGGAACTAGCAATTATGGAAATAATCAATTTTGTTATTGGTTTATAACACCTCCATGTGCTAATAGTGTTACATTATCTTTCACATCTTTTAACACAGAATTAAATTATGATGGAATAATAATATATGATGATTTAAATACTACAAATCAAATAGCAGTTCTATCTGGAACAACTATTCCTACTCCTGTAACTTCAAATACAGGTATAATGGTTGTAGTTTTTGTGTCGGATTTTTCAACAACATTCCAAGGATTTAATGCTAATTATACTTCAACTGGTTCAGCTTATTGTTCTGGAACGACTACACTTAATTCAAATGATGCAGGAACTTTTAATGATGGGAGTGGAACTAATAATTATTGTAATAATCAAAATTGTAGTTGGCTAATCCAACCACCTCAAGCTACATCAGTAACACTTTCATTTTCTGCTTTTGATGTTGAGTCTGCATCACAAGATGGAGCAACTTTTTACGATGCAGTTGAAGTTTATAATGGAATAAATTCTTCAGCACCCTTATTAGGAAGATTTACAGGAAATACAATACCTCCTTTAGTAACGTCAACTAGCGGAAGTATGTTTGTAAAATTCTATTCAGATATTTCTGTTACAAAATCAGGGTGGACAGCTAACTACACTTCAACAACAACAACGTATTGTACAGGAACAACTAATTTAGTAACACAGAATGGAACCATAACTGATGGAAGTGGAATAAATAATTATGGAAATAATTCAAACTGCTCATGGTATATTCATCCACCAAATGCAACTTCAATAACTTTAACATTTATAGATTTTAACACAGAATTAAATCATGATGGAGTAATTATATTTGATGGCTCAAATAATTCTGCTTCTATACTTGGTCAATACTCAGGTACAAGTATTCCTTCTGCTATTACCTCAACTGGAGGAAATATGTATATTGAATTTTTAACAGACCAATCAACTAGAGCTAGTGGCTGGACTGCAAATTACAATTCTACTATAGCAGATATAAATAACAACTTAGTATTATCTTCATTAAAATGTTATCCTAATCCTGTTACAAACGAGTTAATTATTGAATCAATAGGGAATAAAGAGAAAATTAATTTTGAAATCTTCAATTCAATTGGACAGTCTGTTTACAAAGGAAACTTAATAGAGAAAACTACTGTTCAAACTTCAAGCTTTACTCCTGGAATTTATATTATAAAACTAAATAA
>CAYRBL010000280.1:0-5009 GCA_964422385.1 uncultured Bacteroides sp. | reverse complement strand
CGAGTTAGCTTCAGGTGACTGGAGTTCAGACGTGTGCTCTTCCGATCTCCCATGATCGTGATTTCCTTGATGGATTGGTTGATAAAGTATATGAATTCGGTAATAAAAACATTAAAGAACATCTTTGCGATATCAAAAGTTTCCTGATAAAGAAGAAAATGGATAACCTAAAGGAAATTGAAAGAAAGAATGCTTAAGTAAAGATGTTATTATATTAAAATAACGAATCTTATCTGCAATTTCCCTAGTTAATATTTATTATTTTTAATTCTTATTTAACAACTCTTCTACATTAATGGAATCTAATCCTAAACCAATACACAGGCATTTTATAATGCACAAACCTTACGGCTATCTTTGTCAGTTTGTATGTGAATTACCCAAAAAGAAACTTATTCGCGAAATCTATGATTTTCCTAAAGGCACAATGGCTATTGGTCGTTTGGATGAAGAAAGTGAAGGATTGCTTTTCCTAACTACTGATGGAATGATGAGTGAAATTATAAGAAGTAAGAAAATTGAGAAAGAATATTATGCGCAGGTAGATGGTTTAATTACAGAAGAAGCTATTAATAAACTTTGTGCAGGAGTGCAAATTGGTATTAGAGATGTAAAATATCTAACCTTACCTTGTAAAGCATTTAGTTTAGATTCTCCTCCTGATTTTCCTCCACGAACGCGTAAGATAAGAGACGATAGACACGGCCCAACTTGTTGGATTTCCATAACACTAACTGAAGGTAAAGAAAGGCAAGTTCGTAAAATGACTGCTGCTGTTGGCTTCCCAACTTTGCGTTTATTTAGAGTTAGGATTGGTGATATTCACTTAGCTGACTTAAAAGCTGGTGAAGTTATAGAAGTCCAAAGTCTATTAACACCTTAGGTAGCTATTTCCATTTTTACTCTTCTATTTTTAATCTTTTCAACTCTTACTAGCTGAATAGTCTTATCAATTTTACTCGCTTTTATAGCAGCATACGCCGAATGATCCAGAACTTCAATCTTACCTAAATCATCTTTTTGCAACTGCCCTTTCTGACAAAGCATACCTACAATATCCATTTTACTAATCTTATCTTTTTTACCTGCGGCAATATAAAGTGTTTTCCATATAGCTGCATCAGGCATAATCTGCTTTTTAGGCAAGTTTACTTCTTCAGGTTTTGTGTCGATAAATGGGGGCAAATAATCTTTATTATCCATCAAAAAATAAGCAGTACCTTTAGCATTCATTCTGGCAGTACGGCCATTACGATGTGTCATAATTTCTTCGGTAGGAGGTAAATGATAATGTATAATAGCTTCGATTTCGGGAATGTCTAAACCACGAGATGCAAGATCGGTTGTTATTAATATAGTAACGCTTCCATTTCTTAATTTAATAAGGGCTTTTTCGCGATCAATCTGTTCAAGTCCTCCGTGATAAAAACTATGTGCAATATTATAGCTATATAACTGATCAGATATCCTGTTGACTGCTTCGCGGTGATTGCAAAAAACAATGCAAGGCTTTGTGTTTATCGAACCTAAAAGCAATATTAAAGCTTTAACTTTATCTATGCTTTCAGTTTTTACTATCTTTAATACTAATGCTGACTTTAATTCTTGATGTTCGTTGGTGAAATTGATGTTAACACTATTTTTTAATCCAACAAAAGCAGGTATTTCGTTTATAGAAGTTGCTGAAGTAAGAATACGTTTTTTAAGTTGTTTGCAGTGTTTTACGATGTATTCCATTTCGGTTTTAAAACCTAACTCCAATGATTTATCGAATTCATCCAACACTAAAGTATGAACTTGTTTTAAATCCAAACTCTTTTGTTGTATATGCTGTGCTATTCTTCCTGGAGTTCCAATTAAAACACTTGGCGGAATAATTAAATTGTTAACTTCTATCCTAACAGAATGTCCACCATAGCATGAATTGACTTTATAAGAAGTGTTCATTTGTTTAAATACAGATTCTATTTGTATCGAAAGTTCTCTCGAAGGCACCAATATTAAAACCTGAACACCGCTTTGTTCTTCGTTTAATAATTGTAAAATAGGGAGCAGAAATCCTAATGTTTTACCCGATCCGGTTGGCGAAATTAGTATTACATCATTTGGTTGAGGAATTGCTTGTATGCATTTCTGCTGCATTTCGTTTAGTTCGGTAATATTGAAATTTGAAAGTATAGATGAATAATCCATTGAAGGTTGTCTTTATTATTTTTAGATTTTGCAAAAGTACTAATTAATAAGTTAAGAACTGAAATTATCTTGAAAATATAATTTTTATAACATATAGTATGCTGATGATGTGAAGCGAATGTTTATAATATCATACATTAATATAAAGCAGATACCAAGAAGAATAATTGGTTCTAATGAGTTTATTAAAACAATATATTCTACTAGTATACTTATGAATCCTACTTGTTGATTGTTCATTTGTTTAGCAAAATTAGTATCGATAGATTAATAAATTATAAAAATAATTTGAATGTTGATTGAACTGTTTTCTATTTATAGTAGTTTATAGATGTGTTGAGATGTTATCGTTATTAAAAATTTAATGAGAATTCAACAAGGAAAAACTTATATAATAAATAACAAAAATGACAATAGAAACCTACATTGATGAAAACGATTTGCTGACATGTCAGCTTTATTATGCTTCAAAATCAAAACAAATAATGAAGAAAAGGCAAAAGAATAGAATAATTATACCAATACTTTATACCATATTTGCTTTGATACTTTATTTTATCGACAAATCTATCATCTCTTATCTCTTTTTTATCTTTGCCATTTTATGGTACTTTCTTTATCCAATTTATGAAAGAAGGCGTTACATTAAACATTATACAACATGGAATAAAGAAAATTCACTTAATAAAATAGGGAAAGTATCTACTTTAGAATTCAATAATGATTTTATAATTACAAAGGAAGGAATAAACGAAGGCAAACTTTCTACAGCAGAAATTAATGAAATAAATGAGATAGCTACAGCAGTTTTTGTAAAATTAAAGACTGGGAATTCAATTGTTTTGGCTAAGAATAAAATAAAAGATTTCGACCAGGTTATTTCAACTCTTAAGGAGCTTGCATCTTTTTTAAATATTAAATATAATGTTGAAACAAGCTGGAAATGGAAATAATTAAAGCTGAAAGATAATACTATAATGCAAAAATAATAAATTAATTAGAAAAATCATTTAATAATAATTAAAATGGAAAATATTCACGAACAAAATTCAGTACATACCGAGAATTCAATAAAGATGGCTAGCAATCTTTTTACTTATCCAGAGATTTTAATTTTTACTAATATGCATACTGTTTATAAAGTTCAAAATAAAAATTATAATAGTATTTCGCAGGTCGTAAGGGAGATAGATATGGAAGAGGCAGAGAAACCAATTTATTTTACGGGGACTAAAAATTATAGCGGCTATCTGTTTGTTGCTTTTGAAAATGGGAAAGCTGCAAAAATATCCTTTACAGCTTACGAAACTGAAACTAAAAGAAAGAAGTTGAAAAATGCCTATAACGATGAATCTAAACTGGTTTTTATCGAACATATAGAAAAAGATATTGACCTGGTGGCAATGACAAATATTGAAAAAGTTGCTTTGTTTAGTACAAGTTTAATTAATCCTGTTGGTAGTAAAACTTCGAAAGGAGTGCAGGTGATGAAGTCGAAAGCTGGTAGTCATCTTAAAACTGTTAAAAGGCTTAATCATGTTAAACTTGTAGATCCTGAATATTATCGCAAAGATGCAGGCTTGAATATTGTTGGCTTTTATTTGAAAGCTGATGATGAAATATAAAAGTGTAATTAGATTTTATTGCAAAAAGATATAAAACGAATGCCCACTAATTTAATTCATAATATTCGTAAGTATATCGATTTAAGTGCTGCTGACGAATTGGTCATCAATAAGTATATTCATATTATTCATTCTAAAAAGAAAGAGTTTTTGCTAAAAGAAGGCAATGTATGTACCGATTTATACTTTGTTGAAAAGGGATGTTTGCGTATGTTTTTTATTAATAAAAAAGATACCGAACAGATTACACAGTTTGCCTTGGATAGTTGGTGGCTATCGGATTATAATAGTTTTATAAATAATACGGCTTCTAATTATTATATTCAAAGCATTGAAGAATCAGAGATTATTTCTATTAACAAAAATAATTTTGAGGAATTATTAAAAGAAGTACCCAAAGTGGAAAAGTATTTTAGAATTATTATGCAAAAAGCTGTTGCAGCCTCCCAACATCGGTCTAAGTTGATGTACGAGATGACAAAAGAAGAGTTTTATATCCATTTTAGCACCTCGTTTCCCGAATTTATGCAGCGCGTACCTCAATATATGATTGCTTCTTACCTTGGCCTCACTCCCGAATATATTAGTGAATTGCGCAAAAAGAAATTATAAATTGATTTCTTAAACCAGTTTAACTTTTAAGAACTTTATTAAGCTTACTTTTGCATAAAATTAATAAATTTAATACTAAAAAAACATGAGCAAATTAGGCGATAAATTTTCAGAAGTATTGACACACGAAGGTATAGTTTCGATAATGTCGTGGGGAGTAGAACCACATTTAGTAAATACCTGGAATTCGTATTTGGTAATCACTGAAGACGAGCGTATATTAATACCTGCATACGGTTTTAGAAAAACAGAAAAAAATGTTTTGGTTAACAATAAAGTTAAAATAAGTTTGGGTAGTAAAAATGTTTTGGGGTTCAAAGACTATCCAGGGACTGGTTTTATAATAGAAGGCACAGCCAGTTATATCGAAACAGGGGAGGAGTTTGATATGATGAAAGAGAAATACTCTTGGCTTACCAGAGTGCTGGAAATTACTGTAGATACTGCAAAACAAATGTTGTAAAAGAGAATTAAGAATTAATAATTAATAATTAAGAATTAATAATTACGAATTACGAATTACGAAAGATATTAGATCGGAAGAGCACACGTCTGAACTCCAGTCACCTGAAGCTATCT
>CAYRBL010000279.1:2230-5031 GCA_964422385.1 uncultured Bacteroides sp. | reverse complement strand
ATTTGTATTTAAAAAATAAATGTTTTCCTAAAAGCCTAAAAGTCTAAATCGCTAAACACCTTCTCCCCCTTACCATTTAAACATAATTTCATCTATAAATAACCACGAATCCTGTCCGGCAAAGTCGTGCCAATTGGGTAATTTGCCACTTGTTTTTGCTGCAAAGCGAATAAAAGAGTATGTTTTAGGATTTTTGAAAGGAATAGAATATGTAATGATATTTTCAGGAGTGTTTTTATCTGCAACAACAGGTTTTAAACTGCCTGCAACTTCATAATTAAAACCATCAACAGAGCCTTCAACTATAATATCGTCAGGAAGCATAATCCACGACCAAGGTTTGTAAAGAAAACGGACGCTAAGCTCGTTAACAGAAAGCGGTTTCTTAAGATCAAAAGTCGCTGTAAAATCTTTTTTCTCCACACCAACCCAAGTAACCCTAAAATTATCTGTATTACCCATCTTTCCATCAAACAAAGCGGTGTCGGAGCCTCCTGTATACTTCTCGCCAATTTGATTAAGGTAAGTAACCTTCTTGACAGGGTTGTAGGCGAAGGTGGAATTGGCAATCAAACTGTTTAGACGACCCGTTTGACTGGCAATAGCGCGTACAGTGGTGGGGGTAGAGACCTTAAACGGAGCATTATAGACCGGCGAACTTAAATCAGGCTTGCTGCCATCAAGCGTATAATGTATAACGACGCTTGGATTGGTATGTTTGAGGGTATAAATGGCATTATTGTCGTTGATACGCTCCGAAATGATGCTTGGTAAAGGGTTCATTTCGCTGGCATAATCGAGATAATGAAACCAATAGTATAATTTATCATCAGTGATGGTCGAAAAGTTTACAATTTCGGTCAACATACTGTTTTTATCGGCTTCATATTTATTAATAAGTTCCAAAATTTTGTTTGGATAATAAGAAATACTGCTCGCCAAACCAGCAGCATATAAAAAAGACTCAGGAGGATTGGATGGACCATTCATATTGCAAGATTCAGTCTTGAAATCTTCAGCAATTTTCTGTATTCTGCTGAATAATTCCTTTTTTCCATTAAGCTTAGAAACTTCTTTATTTAATTTAGAAGGTGAAATATCAACTAATAATTGAGTATTTCTATCTGTTAATGGAATATTTATTATCAAAGATAAAGTTTTACCATCATAATTCCAGGTATTATCACCACCATCATAATTATAAATATATTCAACATTATTAACAGTTACTTTTTCAGGTGGCAAGAAATTAGGAAGTTGTAATTGATAAGCTCTTTTTGCCGACATCCCTTTGTAAGAACCTATGGTTTTATCAATAGCAATTGCAATATGATTATTATTAATAAAAGTTTTAAAGATATATGTGGTACAATATTCTCCTTTCTGGTAAGAAGAAGTTGTACCATCATCTTCATAATATTTAAGTTCATTAGGATCGTAAAAATGAAAAGGAATAAAAACCAAGACAAGCGTATCGGGAATCCTTGCAAGGTTTTGAACAGGTGGATTCATCGGAATGATAGCACCAGCTTTAGCATAAACAGGAACTTCGTTCATCGCAAAGTTTCTTTTTATAATTTGATTGCCATTAAAGAGTTTTCCGGAATGCATTTCGAACCATTCGCCTTTCGGAAGCCAAATTTCTTTAGAACATAAGCCAGTTAAGGCATCAACTTTAGTTGCAATGGGCGAAACAATCAGATCATCGCCAAAGAAATATTGATTTTTGAAAGTATAAGCATTGTTTTCTTCAGGAAAATCATAATACATCGGGCGGCAAATGGAGATACCGTCATCATAAGCCTTGCGAGCATTTTGATAAATATAAGGTTCGAGTTGATAACGGTTAGTAATGGCATCGCGCATCATCTCGAAATGGTTTGGATACATCCAAAAACGACGTTCAGTGGCACCACCTTTGGTACAATGTGTCCTCAAGATGGGACTATAAGCACCAAATTGTAGCCAACGGAGGTATAATTCAGGATCACGGTCGTTGCCCATATGACCACCGATGTCATGACTCCAATAACCGTACAAAACATTAGAAGCAGTATGCGTAAAATAGGTTTCATACTCCAAAGTAGCCCAATTAGAGGCCGCATCTCCTGAAAAACCGATCTGATAACGATGATTACCCATGCCTCCCCAACGATGAAAAAGCATCGGACGTTTTTCACCACGTCTTTCCATGTCGGTAAAGAAAGTATAGTTTAACCACCAGGTATTACTAAGTCCTTTTACACCTTTATTCTCGAGCCATTGTTGCCAATCGAGCCACCAAAAGTCAATACCGGCTTTTTCGAAAGGATGCAAGACTTCGTTAAAGTAAATTTGCGCCCATTTTTTCTCTTCTATTTTAAATGGAATGTGTTTTTGACCTGTTGTATCAAAGTTATATGCTTTCGCAAAACGATTGTAACAATCTTCAAAAGGCGCAATGCCTGAAACAGGGTGCAGATTGAGGGCAGTTTTTAGTTCCATCTTGTCAGTAAACTTCAAAAAGCGGTCAGGATCGGGGAAAAGATTGCGATTCCAGGTGTAACCGGTCCATCCAACAGGCTGACCGAATACATCCATCTTCTCATATCGGGTGCCAATGCCCCAAGTGTTGTGCCATTCCATGTCAATGATTAAAACATCAATCGGAATGTTGTTATTTTTGAAATCTTTTACCAAACTACGGAACTCCTGGTCGGAATAATCCCAATATCTGCTCCACCAATAACCAAAAGCAAAGCGAGGAGGAACCGGAATCTTACCTGCAACCAAAGTATAATCTTTTAAAGCCTGTTTATAAT
>CAYRBL010000279.1:0-2130 GCA_964422385.1 uncultured Bacteroides sp. | reverse complement strand
TCCTTAGTATCTTTTACAGTATATTTAGGCACTTCAAGGTTTCTGTTAATAAAGACAAGCGAGGCTTTATCTTCAAATTTACCTGTTTCAGAATATTCCAATCGTATCAATTGAGATGTGAGAATGGTAAAGCGAGCGTTGCCTGATACAATAATTGCTTTGGTGTTTGCAATAGGGTTATTATTTTGCGCTGAAGCACTAATAATTGTTAAAAGAAAGCAAACGACCTTAATTAACCTAAGTCTTTTCATAATTTAATGTGTTATTATAACGAACAGCAAAAGTAAATAAAATAAATTGATTCTTTTTAGTATGAATTAACAAAAAAAGATGTTGTTTAATGGACAATTAATAATAATTTTGTGGTTTTTAAGTTACCTTATATAAATACAATTTAAGTTTGAAAAAATATTTACTCATAATATTGATTTTATTGCTTTCGATAAGAACATTTGCAACTCACGAAAGAGCAGCAGAGATTACTTATAGATGCTTAAACACAAATACATTGTTGTATGAGGTTAAACTGATAACTTATACCTTTACACCAAGCCCTGCCAACAGACCATATATGACCTTAGTGTGGGGAGATGGGACTTCGACTGTTGTAAATAGGACTTTGGATTCGGCTTTAGGAGGGAATGTAACCTTAAATAAATATGTAACCACACATACATATCCAGGAGCAGGTACTTATATAATCTCAATGGAAGATCCAAACAGGAATTATGGTGTAATAAACATACCAAGTTCGGTAGATATTCCAATGTATGTAGAAACACAATTAGTAATTAGTCCATTTATTAACCCAAAGAATAATTCACCTATATTATTGAATCCACCACTGGATGCAGGCTGTGTAGGAGTGCCCTTTTTTCATAATCCGGGTGCCTACGATCCTGATGGAGACAGTTTGTCGTATAAACTTGTGCCTTGTAAGGGTGCTGGAGGTTTAAATATTCCAGGATATACCTTGCCAATGGCAAGTAATTCTATTTCTATTAATCCACTTACAGGAGATTTGATTTGGGATAGTCCCGTAATGCAAGGGGAATATAATGTTGCAATATTAATAGAAGAATGGCGGAATGGAGTGCGGATAGGATATATAACCAGAGATATGCAAATAATAATTGCAACCTGTAATAGTCATCCTCCAATTATAGATCCAATTCCAGATACGTGCGTAACGGCAGGTGATACGATAAAATTTAATGTACATGCGTATAGTCCCGATGGAAAAAGTGTGACACTAACTGCAACAGGAGGGCCTTTTATGGTAAATACGAGCCCAGCATTATTTTATCCTTACACAGGAACTCCTCAGATTAGCGAACCCTTTTATTGGGCAACTAAATGTGCACATGTAAGGAAGCAACCCTATCAAATAACGTTTAAAGCAGTAGATAATAATGCTCCGATTCATTTGGTAGACTTTGCAAGTGTATTTATAAAAGTGAATGGACCAGCACCAAAGAACTTTTTAGCAACTGCAGTAGGTAATAATATTAATTTAACGTGGAAAAAGAGTAGTTGTACCAATGCATTTGGATATAAGATTTATAGAAGGATGGGATATTACGGCTACATACATGGGTATTGCGAAACTGGTGTTCCAGCATATACCGGATATAGTTTGATAAAGACGATACCGAATATAAATGACACCAGTTTTGTTGATGATAATAATGGACAAGGATTGTTACACGGCATTGATTATTGTTATATGATAATTGCATACTACCCAGATGGCGCCGAAAGTTATGCATCGCTCGAAACTTGTGCTGAATTGTTACGAAATGTTCCTATTGTTACTAATGTTAGTATAAATACTACTAATACTGCTTCGGGAGATGATTCAATAGCTTGGTCGAAGCCATTAATTTTAGATACAATTCAGGCACCAGGTCCTTTTAGATATCTTATCTGGCGTTCTACAGGTTTTAATGGTAATAATCTTTCGTTGATTGATTCTTTGAATTCGATTAATGATACTTTATATAAGGATGTAGCTTTAAATACTGTGGATAATCCTTACAGTTATCGTATCGATTTATATAATAATACTGTTGGCAATAGATTTTTGAGATCGGAAGAGCACACGTCTGAACTCCAGTCACCTGAAGCTAT
>CAYRBL010000278.1:0-5034 GCA_964422385.1 uncultured Bacteroides sp. | reverse complement strand
CTAATTTCGAATAACGGCCGTTGCCACCTTTAACTAAATAAAGGAAGTTTTCGGCAGTACTCATATTAGGGTCAGGGTAGCGAATAGATAATGTTTTGCCTTGATACGCGTGGCTCATCGCCTGGTAAGCATAGGCAATAATAGTTGGGAATTTAGCAATAATATTTAAGGTTTGTTCAATCATATTATGAGTTGACAAATCTTCGGCTCTAGAATCTAATGTATATAGACCAAGTATTGAACGGGCCAACATATTAAGAACATCTCTACCTTTCATCGATAAAATCATATTCTTAATAAAAGAATCTGGAAGTTTTCGAAGCTGAGCCATATGATCGGTAAATATTTGCAGTTCCTCTTTGCTTGGAAGTTTACCTGTTAATAATAAGAAAACAGTTTCATCAAAACCATGACGGTTGTCAGCTTTAAAACCATTTGCCAAGTCTTCGATATCGATACCTCTGTATAATAATCTACCTGGAACTGGAAGGACTCTGTCGCCTTCTTTTTTATATCCAACAACATCACCTACATTGGTAAGTCCCGCTAAAACTCCGGTTTTATCTTTGTTACGCAAACCTCTTTTTACATCAAATTTTTCGTAATGTTCTTTGTCGATAACGCAGGCTTTTTTAACCGATTCTTCTAGTTTTACCATAAAACTATTTGTGTTCATATACTTAAGTTTTTTAAAATTGTTTAATTACATATTAGAAATAATAACATCAGCAAATTCTGATGTTTTCAACATAGTTGCGCCTTCCATTAATCTATGGAAATCGTAAGTAACTTTTTTCTGATCAATTGCACTTTCGATACCTGCATAGATCATATCAGCTACTTCAAACCAGCCCATATATTCGAACATTAAAGCACCAGAAAGAATAACTGAACCTGGATTTACTTTATCCAAACCTGCATACTTAGGAGCTGTTCCATGAGTAGCTTCAAATATTGCATGACCAGTTTCGTAATTGATATTAGCACCAGGAGCAATACCTATACCACCAACGATAGCAGCTAAAGCATCAGAAATATAATCTCCATTAAGATTTAAGGTAGCAATTACTGAATACTCATTAGGACGGGTAAGAATTTGTTGTAAAAATGCATCAGCGATACAGTCTTTCACTATAAGTTTACCAGCTTTTTCAGCTTCGCTTTGAGCAGTATTTGCTGCTTGTTCGCCACTTTCTTTAACTATTTTATTATATTGTGACCAAGTGAAAACTTTATCACCAAATTCTCTTTCAGCTAATTCGTAACCCCATTTCATAAAAGCACCTTCAGTAAATTTCATGATGTTTCCTTTATGAACTAAAGTAACTGATGGAAGTTTTCTATCAAGAGCTAATTTGATAGCCTGACGAATTAATCTTTCAGAACCTTCTAAAGAAACTGGTTTGATACCGATAGAAGCAGTATTAGGAAATCTGATAGATTTAACTTTCATTTCGTCTAACAAAAATCTTTTTACTTTATCAGCTTCTGGTGTTCCGTTCATAAATTCGATACCTGCATAAATATCTTCTGTATTTTCTCTGAAGATAATCATATTTACTTTCTCAGGTTGTTTTACTGGACTAGGAACTCCCTTGAAATATCTTACAGGACGGTAGCAAGTGTATAAATCTAACTCCTGACGTAAAGCTACATTCAACGAACGCATACCTCCACCAACTGGAGTAGTTAAAGGACCTTTGATACCTACTAAGTAATCTCTGAAATCAGTTAAAGTTTCTTCAGGTAGCCAACTACCAACAGTGTTAAAAGCTTTTTCGCCAGCTAAAACTTCTTTCCATGCAATTTTCTTTTTGCCTGCATACGCTTTTTCAACTGCTGCATCAAACACGCGGATTGAAGCTCTCCATATATCTACACCAATTCCGTCGCCTTCGATAAAAGGAATAATAGGGCAATCAGGAACTGTTAATTTACCATCTTTGATTGTAATCTTTTCTGCTGTCATTTTCTGAAATATTTTTTATTAATTATTTAATGCTTTCTCAATTGGGAATAATACACCTACTTTTTCTCCTTCTTTTAATAAATCTTCAACGATTGGTTGAATTAAAGGAACACCATTTATATTATTATATGCTTGGTATTCGAATTCTTTTTGACCTGACACTTTTATTTCGTCACGGCCTACTGCTAAAGGAGAACTTTTTAACATGTGTATCATGTCATCCAATTGTAATTGGAAATCAATTAAAGGTCTGAAGGCTTCTATGTTTATTGCCATAAAGAAGTGAGAAACTCCTGTTGGATTTGGACTTGAAGGTGAACCAACTTTAGTTAGATAATTACCTCCAGATAATATTGAACATAAAATTTCGACTAATAAAGAAAGTCCGTAACCTTTGTAACCGGCAGTAATATCCATACCACCTAAAGGTAATAAAGCACCATGACCACCTGGTTTTATTTTTGTAGGATCATCAGTTACTTGTCCGTCTTCGTCGATACCCCAACCTAGAGGAATCTTTTCATTTTTCTTATCATATAATTGTATCTTACCATAAGCAACTGCACTAGTCGCCATATCTAATACATAAGGAAACTCTTTGTGTGAAGGAGCTGCAACACTTATTGGATTTGTTCCCATTACAGCAGTTCTACCATAAGTAGGAGCAACTAAAGGTTGAGAATTTGTCATACTTAAACCTATCATGCCATGATCAAGAGCCATCATTGAATAATAACCAGCAATACCGTAGTGATTACTATTATTAACAGTTATAGCTGAAAGACCCGATTTCCTTGCTTTATCAATTGTCATTTGCATTGCTTTGTGCGACACAACCTGACCGCAACCATTTCCTCCATCTATTAAAGCAGTGGTTGGAGTTTCAGATATAATCTTAAAAGGAGTTGTTGGATCGATAAAACCTTTACTAATTCTACTTCCATAATAAGAACCTAATCTTAATAAACCATGAGATTCGACACCTCTTAGGTCGGCAGATATTAATACATCACCTACTATCTTTGCATCAGCAGCAGGCACACCAAGTTTTGACATATAACGAACTACAAAGTCCATTAAGTCTTCTTTCTTAAATCTTAATTCTTTTTCCATGTTTGCAAAAGATATATATGTTGTTACTATTGATTTGATTTTCTAATTAAATTTAACGCTCCACCATTCTTGAACCACTCAATTTGTGAAGCATTATAAGTATGATTAGCCAAAATTGTTTCTGAACTGCCATTGGTATGCATTATCTGAATACTTATTTGCTTTCCTTCAGCGAAATCTTTTAATCCTACAACGTTCATCTTGTCACTTTCTTCTATCTTATTATAATCTTCTTTATTTGCAAAGGTAAGTGCAAGAATTCCTTGTTTCTTTAAGTTAGTTTCGTGTATACGTGCAAAAGATTTTACCAAAACAGTCTTAACATTTAGGAATCTTGGCTCCATAGCTGCGTGTTCTCTTGAAGAACCTTCTCCAAAATTCTCTTCGCCAACTACTATTGAACCAATTCCTGCTGCTTTATATGCTTTCGCAACTTCAGGTACTGTGTTATACTCTAAAGTATCTTGATTAATGATGCTATTTGTTTTATCATTGAATGCATTTACTGCACCTATCATATAATTATTAGAGATATTTTCTAAATGTCCACGATATTTAAGCCAGATACCTGCCATAGAAATGTGGTCGGTGGTACATTTGCCTTTAGCTTTAATTAATAAGTTAAGATTAGTGAAATCGTTTCCATTCCATTCTTCAAAAGAGGTTAGATTTTGTAATCTATCGGATTTAGGATCTATTAAAACTTGTGCATTTGCTCCGCTATTTGTTGATTTTTGATAGCCATTATCTACAGTTCCGAAACCTTGAGGTGGCAAATCATAGCCTTTTGGCTCCGCTAATTTAACTTCGGTTCCATCTGCATTCTTAAGGGTATCCATTAATGGATTAAATGTTAAATCACCTGCAATTGCCAAGGCAGTTACTATCTCCGGAGAGGCCACAAACGCATAAGTGTTTGGATTACCATCGGCGCGCTTTGCGAAATTCCTATTGAAGGAGTGTATTATTGTATTAGTTTCTCCTTTTTCAGCTCCTGCTCTGCTCCATTGACCGATGCACGATCCACAAGCATTCGCGAAGATTGTTCCTCCTATTTTATTGAAGATATCAAAGTAACCATCTCTTTCGGATATCGAACGAATCTGTTCTGAACCTGGAGTAATTGTGAATTCTGCTTTAGCAGTCAATTTCTTTTCAACAGCATCTTTTACTACTGAAGCTGCTCTTGATATATCTTCGTAAGAAGAGTTGGTACACGAACCAATTAATCCTACTTCTACTTTTAAAGGCCAGCCATTTTTAACAGCTTCTTCTTTCATTTTTGAAATAGGAGTTGCTAAATCTGGAGTAAACGGTCCATTTATGTAAGGTTCCAATTCAGATAAATTGATTTCGATTATCTGATCGTAATATTTTGTTGGATCGGCATACACTTCTGCATCCGCTCTTAAGTTTTCTTTGTTATTTTCGGCTAATATTGCTACTTCTTCTCTACCTGTAGCCTTTAAATATTTAGCCATAGCTTCATCATACGCAAAAACTGAACAAGTAGCTCCTATTTCGGCACCCATATTACAGATAGTTGCTTTGCCTGTACAAGATAATGATTCAGCACCTTCGCCGAAGTATTCAACTATGCAGCCGGTTCCTCCTTTTACGGTAAGTATGCCTGCTATTTTTAAAATAATATCTTTAGGAGAAGCCCATCCGCTTAGTTTTCCTGAAAGTTTTACTCCAATTAGTTTAGGAAACTTTAATTCCCAACCCATTCCCGACATTACATCTACTGCATCAGCTCCACCTACTCCGATGGCAATCATTCCTAAACCGCCTGCGTTAGGAGTATGCGAATCAGTGCCTATCATCATTCCACCTGGGAAGGCATAATTCTCTAAAACAATTTGATGTATGATACCTGCCCCTGGTTTCCAAAAACCGATGTCGTATTTATTACAAACGGAGCTTAGGAAATCATAAACTTCTTTGTTGGT
>CAYRBL010000277.1:0-5039 GCA_964422385.1 uncultured Bacteroides sp. | reverse complement strand
TAATGGATAATGTTCATTTAGCTTTATTGGCTGTTTCTCTTGGAGGTGTTGAAACGCTTATTCAACATCCTGCTTCAATGACACATTCTAAAGTATCGCTTTTAGACAAACAAAAAGCAGGTATTACCGATGATTTAATACGTTTTTCAGTAGGTATTGAAGATGTAAATGATATTATTGAGGATTTAATAAAAGGTTTAAATAAATGTTAAAACATACATCAAATAAAATTTATTTCTAATTATAATAAAATGAAAAAAGTAGCTATTCCGGTTACCATAAATAACCAGGTAGATGATCATTTTGGTCATTGCGAATTTTATGGAGTTTACACTATTTCTGATGAAAATGAAATAGTAGATGTAGAAACAATCAAGTCGGAACAAGGCTGTGGTTGTAAATCGAATATTGCAAGTGTATTAGCCGACAAAGGTGTAAGTATAATGCTTGCAGGAGGCATTGGTGGAGGAGCAATTAATGTTCTTAATAGTTGGGGTATTGATGTAATTCGTGGTTGTTCGGGCAATGCAGCAGATGTAGTAAAACTATTTATTGAAGGCGAAATTGCTGACAATGGAGTAAGTTGTGCCCAACATGAACAGCACAATGCTGAAGGTGGCGAGCATACTTGTAACCATTAATAATTTATTCTAAAATATACTTTAATAAAAGAAGTCCTCAATTTCTAAGGACTTCTTTTATCATATAATTAAATGCAAACATTTTGAAAAGAATTTTCACTTTATTCAAATCTATATTCAACTTTTATTACGAGGGTTTCCAAAGTATGACTTATGGGAAAAAGCTTTGGATTATTATCATAATAAAGTTATTTATAATGTTTGCCATTCTTAAAGTTTTCTTCTTTCCTGATCTTTTAAAAAAGAATTTTAAAACAGATAAAGAAAGAGGCGATTACGTTATAGAAAATTTAACAAATCCTAATAAATAATGATACAACATTTAGACTTATCATCAGTTGACTGGTCGAGAGCACAATTTGCATTAACTGCAATATACCATTGGTTATTTGTGCCTCTAACTCTAGGATTGGCGTTTATAGTAGCCATCATGGAGTCGATCTATGTAAAAACCGGGAACCCCGAGTGGAAAAAGATTACTAAATTCTGGATGACTTTATTCGGAATTAATTTTGCCATCGGAGTTGCTACCGGTATTATTCTTGAATTTGAATTTGGCACTAACTGGTCAAATTATTCCTGGTTTGTAGGCGATATATTTGGAGCTCCTTTAGCTATTGAAGGTATTATGGCTTTCTTTATGGAATCCACTTTTATCGCAGTTATGTTTTTTGGTTGGAATAAAACAAGTAAAAAGTTCCATCTAACTGCCACATGGCTTACTGCCATTGGCGCCAATCTTTCTGCATTGTGGATATTGGTAGCAAATGCCTGGATGCAATATCCGGTTGGCATGCGTTTTAATCCTGATACTGCACGAAACGAAATGATGAATTTCTGGAGTGTATTGTTCTCTCCAATTGCTATTACTAAGTTTCTGCACACTGTAACATCTGCTTATGTATTGGCTGCAATATTCGTAATCGGCATCAGTGCATGGTTCTTATTAAAGAAACGCGAAAGTAGTTTTGCTAAGAAAAGCATGCTCGTTGCTGGGATGTTCGGCTTGTTAAGTATTGTTTTTGTAATTTGGAATGGTGACAGGTCTGCTTACCAAGTGGCGCAGAAACAACCTATGAAACTTGCTGCCATGGAAAACCAATATTTTGGTAAAAGCCCTTCAGGAATGGTGGTTATAGGTATGACTACTCCAGGTAAGAAATACAATGATAATAAAGATGAGTTTGTTTTTAAATTTGAAATACCAAAGTTACTTTCTCTTTTTAGTTATAAAAGAATTGACGCCTATGTGCCAGGTGTAAAAGACCTTATAGAAGGGAATAAACAATATGGCATTCTTTCAGCTAAAGAAAAAATAGATAGAGGGAAGGTTGCAATTAATACTTTAAAAGAATATAAAGAAGCTAAAAAGGCAAATGATACTACTAAAGCAAAACTATTAGCAATGAAGTTTGACGAAACTACTACTGTTGGTCAGGACTTCCTTAAGAATAACTTCAAGTATTTTGGTTTTGGTTATCTTAATAATCCTGATGATTTAATACCTAATGTACCTTTTACTTTCTACAGTTTTAGAATAATGGTTGGCTTAGGATTTTATTTTCTTGCTTTCTTTATACTAGTTCTTATTTTTACTTATAAGAATAAAATTGAGAACAAAAAAGGATTCTTATGGCTTGCAATTTTAACAATTCCTTTAGCATATATAGCTTCGGAAGCTGGTTGGATAGTTGCGGAAGTAGGGCGACAACCATGGGTTATTCAGGACTTAATGCCTAATGTAGCCGCTGCTTCAAGGATAGATGCTACTTCGGTACAGATAACTTTCTTTTTATTCTTTGTATTATTTACTGCGCTTTTAATTGCCGAAATCAAGATTATGAGAAAACAAATTTCAATAGGACCTAAAGATGGAGGAACCAAATAATGTTTGAAAACTTATCATTATTAGCATTGCAACAATACTGGTGGATCATAATCTCACTTCTTGCGGCCCTTTTAGTTTTCCTGATGTTTGTTCAGGGTGGACAAACTTTACTTTATATTTTAGGTAAAGATGAAATGGAGCGCAAGATGCTCGTTAACGCATTAGGTAGAAAATGGGAGTTTACCTTCACAACCTTAGTTACTTTCGGTGGAGCTTTCTTTGCATCTTTCCCTTTATTTTACTCTACTAGTTTTGGTGGAGCTTACTGGGTTTGGATGGCTATCTTATTCAGTTTCGTTATCCAGGCTATTGCTTATGAGTATCGTACTAAGCCAGACAATTTCTTAGGTCAGCGCACTTACGAATCTTTCCTCTTTATTAATGGTGCTTTAGGAACTATTTTAATTGGGACTGCCGTTGCTACTTTCTTTACAGGTTCTGGTTTTAAGGTTGACAAGATGAATCTTACAGATATTATCTCTGATAAACTTCCTATAATTTCTACCTGGGAAGGTCCTGCTCATGGGTTGGAAGCTGTACTCAATTTCCAGAATGTAGCGTTAGGGTTGGCAGTATTCTTCTTAGCCAGAGTATTAAGTATTCTTTATTTTATGAATACTGTTGAAAGCAAAGACATATTTACCCGTAGCAAAAAGCATTTACTTTACAATACTATACCATTCTTAGTATTCTTTTTATTCTTTGTGATTAGATTGTTATTTATTGATGGCTTTGCCGTTGATCCTACCACAAAAGTGGTAACAATGGAAGCTTACAAATATCTTCACAATCTATTGGCTATGCCTATTGTGTTGATATTATTTTTAACAGGAGTTGTATTAGTACTTTTCGGTATCTTAAAATCTATTTTAAAAGAAAGCACTAATGGTATCTGGTTTGCAGGTTTGGGAACGGTTATTACAGTGTTTGCGTTGTTTCTGCTTGCAGGTTTTAATAATACTGCTTACTATCCTTCTACTGCCGATTTGCAAAGTTCAATTACAATTGAAAACAGTTCTTCCAGTCATTTTACTTTGACGGCTATGAGCTATGTTTCGTTGATGGTGCCCTTTGTTTTAGCTTATATAATCTACACTTGGAGAGTTATCAATAATAAAAAGATTGATGCTACCGAAATGGAAGGAGATTCACATTCATATTAATCTTAAAAAGAATAAACATGTATACTACAGAAATAATATTACTAATCAGTTGGCCGGTGTTTTTATATGTAAGTTATCTGGCTTCAGTTTTAATCATAAAAGAGTTTGAATAGAAAAGTATAATATAATACTAAATATTAATATCTATTAAATTCATAAACAAAAAAGTCCTCAGTTTATTTGAGGACTTTTTTGATTAAAAAAAATTTAAAACGTAGAAAAAATTAAAAGATATTAAGCAATGACCAGTCAATAGCATTTTCATAAGCTTTTTGGCGAGGAGTTAAACTGCTACTACCACTGTTACAGTTGCCATTTCTATAACGAAATTTTCGTCCGTTTCCATTGCAACAACCATTACCTTTCCAATTTCCACCTCTATTGCGGCATCCATATCCGCTTCCTTTTCCTGTGCCATCACATTTACCGTTTCTAACAGTAGTAGTGTCGTTAGTTTTTGATCCTTGAGAATTATCGCAAATCCCATCTTTGTTTTTGTCAACAAAGTTCCTGTTTCTACCTTTTTGTGAGCTATTATTATCACAAACTCCATCTTTATTTTTATCTACATAGTTTTTGCCTTTTACATCCTGTGACGAATCTTTTTGGGCATACAAACTATTGTTTAATGCAAAAAATAGAGTAATTACTAAAATTGAAATAATGATTTTTTTCATTGTACTAAAATTTATTGGTTATTATTGCTTTTTAGATTATTATTCTGTTTAATGGTTTAACGCAAAGATTTATTTTTTTTAATTATCAAAATAAAAATATTATAATATCTAACAACTTTGCCCATTTTACTATTACATTAAATCAATTTTTAGAAATTTATTTATACAAAATGAGACAATACAACTTGTTTTTTACACTCTTTTTAAGGTATTATTATTACGTACACAATCATATGATTTTTATTAAAAAAATGCTACCCCAAAAATTACTAATTTACATGTCTTTTTCTGATATTTTGTTAAAGTAGTATTTCTTGTTAGTAAATGCATTTTTATATCCAATGGCCAATTATTACTTCTATTGTATTTTGTTTCTATTTATATTTAAAACCTATATAGATTAAAAAAAGACCTTCAAATTTCTTGAAAGAGCTTCCAAATTAAATTTAGTTTAGTGTTTAAATTTGTTTAGTAAAAAACTCCATACGAACAGTTGGAAAATCAATCATCGAACCCAATATTTTCATTGTTGGGTCTTGTTTCAAGTCTTCAAACCAAGAGTACATATTTCCTTTTGTGTCGAAACGCATATCCATTAGCCAAAACCCATCTTTATCTTTGCTTAATTCTCGACTAATATATCCTTTTTGAGTCTTTATTAAGCCAGAAC
>CAYRBL010000276.1:0-5039 GCA_964422385.1 uncultured Bacteroides sp. | reverse complement strand
CAATTAAAGGAATGCTGTCTTTTGGGATGTCGTTATAATATTTTTTAATCTCTTGAGGAGTAACCTTTACATTCGACGTAATGTTTTCTTCCATTCTTTGAGCTAACATCTGGTTCTTGATAATATCCTTGAATTCCGCCTTAAATTCGATGATAGATTTCTTATAAAACTCTTCAAACTTTTCTTTCGAACCAAACTGAGCTATATAATATCTCAAACGTCTTTCCATTTCACTTTCGGCTTGGTCATCAGAAACCACAACGCTGTCTAATTTAGCTTGGTTTAAGAGTAATTTACTAAAAAGCATATTCTCTATTATACTACATTTAGCACTATCGGCAGGCATTAGGTTGCCTTGCGCTTTCTGTTGCAAATACTGGTTTTCTATCTCTGATAACTTTATAATATTACCCCCTACAATAGCCACTATCTGGTCGATAACTTTATTTTGAGCAAAAGAATTAACGGAAGTAGTTACTAAAAGGATAGTAAGTATGATGAATGAAAAACGTTTTATTTTATGCATAGCTTGTTATAATAATAATGTAGAAACTCTTTTTAGATGTTTTTATTGTGAAGCTTAGAAAATTTTAAAATCTTTGTTCTTTAAAGCATCCTGATACACTTCATCGTGCATTTTGGTGATAAGTTCCAGCTTTCGTTTATTGATAATGATATTTCGGATGTTTTCCTTTTCAAAACTTATAGGTGAAATGCTTTCTTTTATCTTAAAATCTTTAATGTTTATAAGATAATAAAACGATGAATCGCTAATCTCTATCGTGCGGTGATTGCGTAAATATGCTTCCTGATCGTATGTTTCGATTGGTATTTCTTTTAAAAGATCTTCAAATAACAACCACGTATCGTCTTCTAAAAAGAAATTAACAGCATTCTGTGTACACATCTTATACAACTGATTTTTGTTTGCTGCATTATCTGAATTCGAAAACAACATCTGCTTAACCTTAGCTTTGTATGGCGACTTAGTAGTAAGCTTAATGTAATTAACTTTAATAATATTATTTTTTAACAAAAAGTTATCTGTATTCTTTTTATAATAGTCTTCAATCTGATTTTTGGTAACTGAAGTATCTAATAGTTGTGTAATAAGTTTCGATTCGTAGGTATACACAACCAGCGAACTACGATAACTCTCGAGTTGCTCAGTAAAATCTTTTTGATTATCGTTAAGATTCTTTTCAGCTTTATGAAGAATAACTTTCTGACGTATCCAGTTATTAATATAATTCTTTATGATAAGTATGCTGTCACTCTTGGATGTATTGGGAGGAACGATGCCTTTTAAATCCGACTTGTAGAGGTTATAATCGAATGCACTTGCTACCACTTCTTCGCTTTTCTTTTTATTACAACTCATCAAGAAGATTAATAGCAGGGATAGGATGTAAACTGTTTTTCTGGTAATCATTCTTTGATTTATTTTAACGAAGTGTGTATATAAAAATGTAGCTAAGGAGTGCCCTTAGCTACATTTATCTTATTAAAAATTATTTTATGGATTCGAAGACTTCTTTATTTAAAGAATAAGGATATTTATTTCTTAAATCTTTTATCCATTCTTTCTCTAAATAGTTTTGATAATCGGCAGTGATTATACCTTTAGCTTCAGATAATGTTTTAATCTCAGGAGCCAGTTTCTTGTTCACAACAATAATGATTTGATCTTTTCCATCATTAATAGTGTTGGCAATTCCAACTTCCCATTTAATCATATCTACAAACTTATTGTCACCTTTCGAGAATTTATCAGAAGTAGTTACTATAGAAGTTGAGTCTTTAGAAGCTTTTTGCATAAGTTTGATAAACTTTTTATCATCTAAAGTATATTTCTTGTCAACAAATTTCTCAACAAGTTTTTTAGCATCACCAGCATCTACTTTACCATCTTTAAATCTAAAAATAGTAGCATCAACTCTGTCGCCCCACATGTAAATATTCTTATTTGCTGTATAATATTCTTTCAAACCAACAGTATCTTTTATAGCTTTTGACCATACATTGCGATCGGTTAAATCAAACAATAAGATACCATCTCTGTATTCTTTCATCAATGCTTTGAAGTCGGGATATTTTGTTTCCAAATTGTTTTCAGCACATTTGAATACATAATAATCTACCATTTCTTTGTAACGTACGTTCACGTATACTTCGATGTTTTCAGGAGTAGTTTTTTCTTGCTTAGCAACTAACCATTCTGCAAAATTTGTTTGAGTAAACTCGTCATTACCTATAGAAAATAATTTACCGTTAAGGTTTTTAGCTTCAGCTAATGTCCAAGCTTTAGTAAATACTGAATCAGTAACTACTTTATAGAAATCTTTTAAAGCATTAATGTTTTCTTTAAAGCCATATTCTTTCTTAGTTTTGCTTATGAAAGACTCTTTACTTTTATTTGAACGTTCGTCTTTGGTTACTTTTTGTTTTATTTCAGATAATAAATCTTCGAAAGGCTTAATATCTTTTCTTTCTACCAATTTAATAATATGCCATCCATATCTCGAAAGTACTGGCTCTGTAAATTGTCCTGGTTTTTCAAGTTTAGATATTGCTTCGATGAAAGCAGGTATCATACGGTTTACACCAAACTCAGGTAACAAACCACCTTTTGTAGCCGAACCTTTATCGTCAGTATATTCTTTTACCAGATCATCGAAGTTAGCACCGTGCATAAGTTTATAATAAACCGAATCAGCTTTAAGTTTAGCATTTTCCGAATCGCTTGTTGAAGGTGTTTGAGGAACTGAGATTAAAATATGAGCAACCTGAACTCTTCCCATTGCTTTCTTTTTATCTGTTACTTTTATTAAATGATAACCAAAGTCAGTTCTAACTGGCATAGATATTTCACCAACTTTAGTATTATATGCACCACATTCGAATGGATAAATCATATCGAAAACCGAGAAATAACCAAGGTCGCCGCCATTACCTTTCATAGCAGGTCTATCGTTTGAAGCAGGAGTATCTTTTGCCGATGGGTCTTCTGATGCTTCACCAGCAATTTTCTCGAAGCTTTCGCCTTTTAAGATTCTTTTTCTTAACTCCATTATCTTTTGAAAAGCCACTGCGGTATCCTGAGCACCTGCATTCTTGTCTAATCTAATCAAAATATGACTTGCTCTGATGTCGGTT
This sequence comes from uncultured Bacteroides sp., assembly GCA_964422385.1. GTDB lineage: Bacteria > Bacteroidota > Bacteroidia > Bacteroidales > JACABE01 > JBAXLO01. The sequence continues at coordinate 1,883 of CAYRBL010000276.1, read as the reverse complement.
CTCATTCTATCGTATGCTTCTCTTATCAAATCGTCGGTAACATCTTTGTCGACTAATAATGGTTGTGTAAGCTGAGTTCTGTATCCATTTAATTCAGCTTTAAAAGACATACCTGTATCTAATTTTAGTTCTTCAGATTCTTTTACCTTTAATTTAAAATTAATAAAAAGCTCCAGATAATCCTGTAAAGCTTTCTTATCAATAGGCTGATCTTTTAGATTATTCTTTTGATAAATCCTCAGGAATTCTGATTTAGTTACATTCTCTCCTGCTATTTGTAACAATACCGGATCATTATCTTTTTGTGCAATACTTGTGCTTGCCATAAAGAAGAACAATACCAATGGAAAAAATTTAATGTATTTCATAGTTTTTATTGATTGTTTACCTCACCCCAACCCTCTCCTAAGAGGAGAGGGAGTAAAGGCAAGAGTTTATTTATTATTTATATTTAATTAAAATTCTTAATTGTTTACCTCACCCCCCAACCCCTCTCCTAAGAGGAGAGGGGAGTAAAGTCAAGTGTGTTTTTTATTATTAATTATTTATTATTAATTATTAATTGTTTTTAAAACTTTAGGCACTTTAAGTATTTTAGGCACTTTAGGCACTCTTTTTTACCTGCTATAATTCGGTGCTTCGCTTGTAATAGTTATATCGTGTGGATGACTTTCGGCAACGCCTGCATTTGTAATCCTAATGAATTTTGCATTTTGCAATTGCGCAATCGACGACGATCCTGTATAACCCATACCAGCTCTTAAACCACCTACCATCTGATGTATTACTTCTGATAATGTGCCTTTGTAAGGTACTCTACCTACGATACCTTCTGGTACCAGTTTCTTAATATCATCTTCCATATCCTGGAAATATCTGTCTTTCGAACCATGTTGCATTGCATCCAGTGAACCCATTCCGCGGTATGTTTTAAACTTTCTTCCTTCAAAAATTATTGTTTCGCCTGGCGATTCTTCAACACCTGCAAACAACGAACCTGCCATAATTGAATCGGCTCCACCTGCTATTGCTTTTACAATATCTCCTGAATATCTAATACCTCCGTCGGCAATTACCGGTATGCCTGTTCCTTTTAATGCTTTTGAAACGTAATAAACTGCAGATAATTGTGGGATACCTATCCCTGCAATGATTCGAGTTGTACATATCGAGCCTGGTCCGATACCTACTTTTACACCATCAGCACCTGCTTTTGCTAGGTCTAATGCTGCTTCGGCGGTGGCAATATTTCCTACAACTACATCTAATGAAGGGAAAGTCTTTTTTACCAATCTTGTTGCGTCCAATACTCCTTTTGAGTGTCCGTGAGCTGTATCTATTACTATTGCATCAACGCCAAATCTAACCAATTCGGTAACTCTTTCCAAAATATCTGGAGTAACGCCAACACCCGCTGCAACTCTCAAACGACCTTTGTCGTCTTTGCACGCATTTGGGCGTTCTTTTAGTTTTATTATATCACGATAAGTTATTAAACCTATCAGTTTTTTATTCTCATCAACAACTGGAAGTTTCTCTATACGATATTGTTGAAGTATTACTTCTGCTTGTTCGAAATCGGTGAACTCTGGTGTAGTAATAACCTTTTTAGTCATTATTTGCTTCACCGGTTTTTCCTGATTACGTTCGAAACGAAGGTCGCGGTTGGTAACTATGCCTACCAATTCCATTTTTTTGTTTACAACAGGGATACCGCCTATTTTAAACTCTTTCATTATGGCGAGTGCATCCGAAACCAGGGCGTTTTCGTTAAGGGTAACAGGGTCGATGATCATACCGTTTTCTGCTCTTTTAACTTTGCGCACTAATATTAGTGCAAAATTAGAATTGGAAGAGAATCCATCTGCGGTAACTATCACTCC
>CAYRBL010000275.1:3324-5051 GCA_964422385.1 uncultured Bacteroides sp. | reverse complement strand
ACAGGCACTCTATAAAAAGGGATATTATGCGTAATACTCCACCTCTTTTTAGCATCAAGAACTCTAAAATAGATAGTGTGAAAACCAGCAGAAATTGGCGAAGTAGGAATATTAAAACTGTAATCAAGAGTGTCGGTAGGGGGTGTGCTAATATAAATGCCTTTGCCAAAACCGGGATCATTATCTACAAAATACTCCAATAAAATAATCTTATTAGATGTAGTTGTATCTAAAGTTATAGAAAATAATGAAAACGCATTGACACTTATCGTAGTTTTAGCATTTGCAAAAGTAATACAGCAGCTAACAATAAGTATAAATATAAATTTCTTCATAATTTATATTTAAGCATTATAAAAAATGTGTTAAGTTTATTAATGAGCTTTCGCTTTAACTCTTACATTTAAGCCAGTATTAACAGTACCAATCCCTGAAGTAATGATATCATAGATTGAAGGGCCTGGAATTCCAGAAAGCACATAAGGATCGTCGCCGCCAAACATACCACAATCAGCACCATTTACCCCTGTCCCAATTGCTGGTGAACCTGCTTTCAACATCCATCTTCCATCTGTTGAGCCAGTATTTAAAAACACATTTGCCATATTTACATTCAACTGATTGTTGTTGCCTGCTGGTAGTTGCGTACTGTTGCAAATATTATTTACAAAATTATTATAAGTAGTATTGTAAATCAGACCTTGATTGATAATATTATTTGTGATTAAAAAATTATTAACATTCAAAACAGGAGAACTTGTAGAAGTAGCATTAAAAACATTATTAATAATCAAACCAGATGAATTAGTCTGTAGATTTATCCCATAACCACTGTTGTAATTAGAGATATAATTATTTTTAATAACCATATTTACCACCCACGAACTTGCAGGATATGTTGAAGCATTAATACCACCATAGATATAATTACTAAATATTTTGATATTACTTATGCCCGCATTATTATTAAAAGTAACACCATAATACAAATAGTTTTTCTCTATCGTAATATCACTTGTATAAATGTAAAGATAATTGTTAACTGAAATACCAGTTAAAAGGCTACCAGCACTACCCGAACTAAAGGTAACAGAGCTAAAACTTGAAGCATAAAGTTGGCGTTGCGTCATTGGATTTTCTGTTAAAAAATAACCTGTTCCAATAATAGTAAGTGGTTTGTTTAAGGTTAAACTTCCATAATTGCTATTCGAACCTTCTACATAAATAGTATCATAAGCACTAGCTGATGAATAAGCTACATTCAAATCACTAAAATCGGCATTGATACCAAAATTATTATTTAAACGCCATATTTTTGCATTGGCATTGCTTGCAAGTAAAGCTATAATTACTAAGATAAATAGTTTTTTCATTGTATGTTAATTTGAATTGATAATTATTTGCCAAAAGTACTAAATTTATTTAATTGTGGAGTATTTTATTTTTTAAAAAAGAATAGGATTTTAAAAATAAAGAGAAAAACAAATAAAACGACATTGATAATACATTTTTATAATGATTTTTAAAAAGATAAAGATGCTCTTGTGAAATAGTATTAAGTTGTAAATCAAGCAATGGGTCTTACTACGTGGCTACATAGTAAGGCAAATTGTTCGCTGGGTCTTACTACGTGGCTACATAGTAAGGCAAATTGTTCTCTGGGTCTTACTATGTGGCGAAATAGTAAGGCAAATTGTTCTCTGGGTCTTACTACGTGCGGACTTATA
>CAYRBL010000275.1:0-3224 GCA_964422385.1 uncultured Bacteroides sp. | reverse complement strand
ACACCCAAAGGATTTTATAACTAATTATTAATTTGGATTATTGTATGCAGAAGAAATTGAATGTAAGTGTACTTGTAGAACTATAACTCTTTAATAATTTTCTTATAAATGGTTCTATAGGCATCTTTCACATAAATATTATAGATGCCTTTTGCAAAATGACTCATATCTACACCAAGATTGGCAGTTGCTGTTTGCATAAATATTCTTCTCCCTGTCATATCATAAATAGTGATTTCGGCATTGTCAGCAAAATTACTTAAGTATAATATTTGAGCTTCATTATCCATAAAAACTTTAATAGGATTACTATTATCGAAGACAAGTATCGTATGAGAGACAGAACTACTACAACCATATTCAGTAGTTACATTCATATTAACATTAAATAAACCTGTAGATGAATAGGAATATACAGGATTTTGATAGAAATTTATGATACTATTATCACCAAAATCCCACATATAACTATATTGAGGATTTGCCTGAGTTGTTAAATCTGTAAATTGTACCGGACTGTATGATGGAACAATAGTTGGGCTTATCGAAAATTCAGCCTTCGGACTAGGGACAACTACAATAGCATTTGGAGCTGTTTCAGTTGAAATACATTTTTCTCCATAAGATGCAGTTAATGATATAGAATATACTCCTGTTTGATAAATATGATATGGATTTACTTCAGTGGAGGTAGTTCCATCACCAAAATCCCATAGATAGTTGCAATTTGGTGGAATAGTGTAATTAATTAAGCGAGTTATTAGAGGATCACAACCAAAAGTTGTATCTGAATAGAAATTGACACTTGGTTTTGGTTGAATAATAATTGTGGTTTGGGTAGAATCAACGCAGCCATTGCTACCTATTGCAGTTACTTTGTAAACCCAAGCACCCATAGGAAGCACTACCTTATGTGGATTGCCTGCAAAACCATCACTCCATGTATATGAATTAATAGTGGGACTTAATACATTAAGCACAGCTGTATCGCCGTAGCAAACAGTATCAAAATATTTTAAATATAAACTTGGCTTTTCCAAAATCGTTACGTTTTGCGATATAACATCCCCACATCCCCCCACTGCAGTATCTGTAAGTTTCACAGTATATGTTCCTAGAGCATTGTAGGTGTGCGAAACAGTAGTGCCCATATAAGCAGTATTATTATTAGATGTAGAATCCCCGAAATTCCACGACCATGCATGAAAAGGGTTGTTGGTAACAGATGTATTTGTAAATTGAACAGGAGCATTTACACAAGGATTGCTGTATTGAAAATGTGCTTGAACAGTTGAATAATTAATAACAGTAGATATAGTGTCAATATCGGTATTGTCAACAGGGTTTTGCAAAATACAAGTGTAAACAGTAAAAAGAAATGGATTTGTTAATGTTAATGTTTGGGTAGTAAATCCACCAGGCAACCATTTATACAAATAACCATTGGGAGCTGTTAATACTGCATACGTATCTCCTTGGCAATATTTTTGTATAATTTTTTTTGGTTGATTATTGTAAGCATAAAAATATGCATAGCCAAAATGGCCGCTTTGCCCACAATCGGCAGCTACCATTTGAATGCTTATCTTTGAACCATGATAAGGTTTTAGATTAAAGTTTACAGCTTTCCAATCAGTCCAACTAATTGTGTGCCCCAATGCAGTGCAGGTATTTGCAGGAGAAACACCTGCTGCTACTGTATAAATAGCTGCTGAGTTATTTATGGGAGCATTGTTAGAATCTAATAAGCGTATTTGGAAATAGGGTTGATCCTCGCAACCATGGTTGGGATTCTCTAAAACAGTTGCAAAACATACAGTAAATGTACTTGAAAGATTAGTGTCGACAACTAATTTATACTTTAATTGAGAAGTTTGGTAATTATACATCCAACTATTAAGTCGAGCTACCTGGTTAATACCATAGGGGATTTTACGTAACATATAATTTGTAAGCGAGTCAAAAAGTCCAGTACCCGAAGGACTACTTGCATTAGGATAATTAACACTTGCATTTGTTAGTATTGTATGTAAAGAAGGTTGAGCTGGAGTAGAATTTGTAAGAAATCCTGTAGTTCCACAATTAATTGTTGGAGGAGTAGCTAAAAGTGTACAACCTGTAGTTAAAGTACCCACATTCATAATAGGAGTATAGCAGTTTGCACTACTTGTAGCACAGTAGCAGCCAGTCCAATTCGTAAAATTATTCATCGAGAAATCAGTATTTGTATAAATACTGTATTGAGCCTTTATATTTGTAGCAAAAAGGCATAAAAATAGCAACATTGTTGCTATTTTTATATCGTTTTTATAAATACTAAACTTCATAATCTAAGAGGTTATGTGAATTTCTAAAATGGCATTAGTATGGATGTTATGTTATTCTTTTACTATTTTTCTGTTGATTGCTTTAGAACCGTCATTAATAGTTACAGTATATAATCCTTTTGCAAAAGAAGACATATTTATTTTAAGATTATCAGAAGAAGTATTCGTGTATACATTTTTACCAGTAATATCATAAATAGTAATCGTAGAATTCTTAGTTAGATTACTTAAGTATAAAGTATGATTCGAATTGTCCATCGCTACTTTTATATTACTTAAATTGTTTTCATTTATACCATCAGGTGAGATATAAATAGTGTTTTTAGTAGTATCAATACAACCTTTATCCGAAGTAGCTATTAGATATATAGTATAGTTTCCTGTTTGAGAATAAGTGTGATTAGGATTAGTTAAAGTACTATAAGTACCATCTCCAAAATCCCATTTATAGGTAGAAGTAATATTTGTTAGATTATTGAAAGTTATAGCTGTGCTTGGGCTAGGGAAGGCGGGACTCCAATAAAAATTAGCATTTGGGTTAGGATAAATAGTAATAATACTACTTATTGTATCAATATTACCGTTCTTTAATGTGTTTATTATTTTAACAGTATATGTACCTGGATTGGTATACACATGTGATGCATTTATTCCTAAAAATGCATTATTATTGATTGAAGAAGGATCGCCAAAATCCCAACTCCATTTACAGATAGATGTATCTGTACTATTTTTTTTAGTAAAACTAACAGCAGTGTTTACACATGCATTGTGAGATTGAATAGTAGTGTTTAGACTAGCTGTTGTTAATTTTATTCTCATTGTATCAGTACAGGCAAGATTATTAACAGAAGTAACTTTACATAAATAAGTACTATTCATAACAGGGTTGTTTAT
>CAYRBL010000274.1:0-5081 GCA_964422385.1 uncultured Bacteroides sp. | reverse complement strand
GATAGCTTCAGGTGACTGGAGTTCAGACGTGTGCTCTTCCGATCTACTGTTAATGGTAATTCATACTCATAATAGTTTTCGGTAAAGTCGGAACCTAAACGTACAAAAACAGTAAGCTCACCATGTTTAAGGTCATCAGTAACCTTTTCGGCATGTGTGAACATTTGTAAACGTTTAAACTGACGTAAGTCAAAATCAGTAGTTTTATAAATAGCTCTTGCATCTCCATCGCCAAGATTCATAATTTTCATACTAAGTGCTTGCTCATTTAATTTAGCAAGATTAGTAGTTGCTTGATTAATCTGACGCGCAATACCAGGAGGAATTACATAAGGAACAGGAGTTCTATTCCCATTTTCTTCAATATTAACAGCAGCAATATTAAAACTTGTTCCCGATTGGTCGGCTGGAACATAATCTCCGTTAGCTAAAAGACTATTGCTATATTTTCTCCATTCGCCTCTTACAAGCTGGAACGTGGCAAAACGACAGTTAATAGGAAGTGAAAAGCCTTTTAAAAACATTCTAAGGAAACGTATGGATTGGAAGTTTTGTATTTTCCCAACAACTTTATCAGGATTCTTTACAGGAACTTTAAATTGATACCATTTTACATTTGTAATTGTATTATTAGGCAATCTCACACCTTGCGCTTCGTGCATATCTGTAATATAATTTTGCCCAACAACCATTTTGCTTGGCTTAAGATCTATTACATATTGGTAATAATTTTCGGATTCACTTAAAGTATTATCATAATTAATATCCTCCACATTTGGCATAGTAGTAGCCATAGTAGGATAAGGTTCTTGACCAGTACTTGCAGGTGAATTTCCATCAGGACCGTTAAAGTTTTTATACCTTAAAGTAATGTCGTGATAAATGGCTGTGTTATCATAATTAGTACTTCTAAAATAATGATAGTTATCAGAAGAAGGGTCATTTATAGCTTGTGTATATGCAGCAGAAGCTGTACCAAAAGCAGCAGCTATATCTTGAATATAATTATTAAAGAAAGAAGCTTCATCAGCATCTCTTAATCCATCGTAACCTACATCCTGAAAAGGGCGGGCATTAGGATCGTTATCAAAAGCATTAACTAATGCTTGTAATTTTGGAACCCTACCCCAAACAGTAGTGTCTACATTTGCTACATTTGCTGAATTAGGTAATCCATTTTCATAAGATTTTCTACCATCTTTAAGAATATCTTCAGAGATATCTCCAAGGTTAAAATATAATTGACCACCTGAATGAGTTGGATTATTAATAAAAGGATCCATCATCCAGAACTGAATATATTCCACATTGGTTGCTTCGAAGTCTGTAGTTTCGAGTTTACGCATAATCCCTGCCCATCTGGTATCAGGATTCCTTAACGAACCATCAGGATTGATACCAGCAGAGAGTCCAGGTTCTCCATTTACATCATAATTATAAGGTCCTTTTTCGGAAGGATAATATGCTAAGTTAAGAACAGCAATATTGGAAGGAGTTCCATTTGCTAATTCTTTATTTGGAAAAACTTCAGTTTCTAAAACTTCTCTTGCATACGGATCCGATTCATCTGTAGTAGTAACATTACTTGGTTTTGTATCTGCTCTATAAAATAGAGGATCGATAACATACCAAGCAAGTTTAGCTCTGTTGAAACCATATTTTAACCAGGTGGTATCGTTTCTTACTTCAGGGAACATACCAAATTGTGGCTGTCCTTGTGGTGCACTTGCCAAGAACCAAGAACCAACATTCTTTAAATCAATTGCTGATAAGCTTCCTTCAAAGTCATCGATGTAAGATGTACCTGTAGCACCGATAGCACTCGAATGTCCAGGAATGAAATGAGCAAACTCACCATAGAACGTAACTTTTGAAGGCGCTTTAGTTTGAATAAATGGGAGCGCATCAACTAACTTAGTTAAAAGTCTGGAATCAGTTTGGTAATTTAAATCAAGACCCCAGATAGTATTTGAAATAGGTTCGTCGCCATAGTTCACTTTTTGAGTAAGCGGACTTTGATGAAGATTCATAATGGTACCGCCAATGTTGAAATCTTTATCAAACTCATAGTTTACATGTGCACCCATCAATCGTTTGGTCATAATGTTGAACATCGAATTACTTTCGAGTGATATATTAATTGGCTGTCCCGAATTCAAAATACCTTCATTTATAATCTTAACTCTACCTAAGGTATAATCCACAGTATAGTCTACATTTTCTGACAAAGGCATACCTCCAGCAGTAACTTTTACAGATCCCTGAGGTATATTAAAACCTCCTAAAGAAATTTCGGAACCTGATGAGGATTTATAAATCCCTTCGAAGTAATATTTATCCTTTTCAGGGTATTGTTGTGCCTGTGTTCTTGTTAAAGTATACAAAGAGTCAAAACAATATTTGTTTGCATACACAGTATCTTTATCATGATTTGGAGCAATTATTTGATGTAAATCCTTACCGAAAGGTTCTACTAATGGCAAGTAAATTCTACCATTCGAAGCTTGAACAGTTCCTCCTTGTGTGGCGGCATTATCAATAAAATCGAACACTCCATCAGGATTTGGATTCATTTGAGCATCTAAAGTATCCAAATGTAATAATCTTATCAAAGCTATACCTTTTTTAGGACCTTCAGTAAAATATCCAGTAGGCACTCCATTTTGATCGCCCGAGTAAAGTATATTAAATCGGAAGTCCTGCTTGTTGACCTGATATGCGCCTAATGAATAAACGTTCTTCATCATAAGATTCCACAACGGACTTCTTGTATTTAAAGTCGAACTCTTAAGTAATTTTACAATTAAAGTCTTTGGATCATTTATACCTTGATCAGAAAACTCCCCAACTTGATAAACTGTAGAGTCGCCACCTATCTTTGTATATTGAAAAGCTATTGCAAGTACCTGATCTGGATTCAAAGCCTGGTTAAGCGAAATAAAACCTAATCGAGCATTAAAAGTAAATTCTTGTGGTGTTAATCTTTTTGCGCTTTCTACTTTCTCAAAGTCAGAGCCAGAACTATAGCCCATCATTTGAAGTTTATTGTTAAGCGTATTTATATCCCGTAAGGTATTGCTTGTATCCATCAATAAGGCTAATGAATTGGCAGTATCTCGTGGCAAAGGATAACCATGATAGTTATTAACATTTGTATGAGAATTGGAAACAACAACTTCGCCTAAATCGGTTAAAGCAACAATATTTCTATTGTTAGTGGTAGGTGCACCTATATTTGTTCGCCAAACTTCAATCTTTGTAATATTAATATTAGAACTAATGATAGGCAAGGAAGACAATGCGGTATTATATGTATTTCGGAAGTATTGCGCGATAAAGAAATGCTTGTTTTCTTCGTACTGATCGGCTTTAAACTTAAAGGTAGTTGTTTCGGCACCTCCTTGAACAGTTATGTTTTTAGACTCCGACTTCTGTTCCGAAAATACTCCCGTTACTGTAGTTCTACCAAACTTCAATTTTGTTTTTACACCAAACAAACTTTGGCTTCCTTGTATCAAAGTAGTATTCAGTGGTAGATTTACGTCTCCTAATTCTATTAATTGTAAAATTTCATCTTCTTTACCTTCGTATTTAAGTTTTAATTTATTTTCGAAGGCAAACATAGACTCTGTATTGTAATTGGTTTTGAATTCAATTTTATCACCAATCTTTGCTACAACACTCATCTGAATTTTTTCTTGGAAATCGAAGTTAGTAGTACTCCTTTGTTTTATATTTAAGGAAGGATCATCGCGTTTATTACCTATTATACCAAAGATTAATTCGGCAGAACCCTGTGGTCGGATGTCAATAACATTACTACCAAAAATCTTATCAAATACTTCTCCTCCTATCTTTAATTGAGGTATCAGTCCTCCCCTATTTCCTACGCCTGCAGCTTTTGTACGTTCGTGCCAATAACTTCTCAACGATTTATCCATATCATAATGCTGATATTCTTCAAAAGTCATTACGTTGGGCGCGCCATTATTTATATCTCCTATCTTATTATTAAAGATATATTCATTATTTTGTGAATCGTAAACAACAGAATCGGAATAATTACTAGGATTATGAAGATATAAAGGATGCGAAGCAGTAGAAGGACCATTAAATTGAGGATCGTCTTGCTTTATTGGGAAGTGAAGATTGGTAGTAGGAGTTGGTGTATCGATAGGTAGAACTAAAACATTCGAATTATTTTTATCATAATTCGAACGTTTTAATCTTAAAGTCCGCCCTTTTGTGTCGGTTACCTGTAAGATTAAAGTTATAACTCCGGTAATAAGCAATAAGCTTATTATATATTTTTGTAATCGCACCAAATAGTCTTTAGTTTATAATACTTTTAAAGCACTTTTTATTAATACTTCAACAGTAGCAGTTGCTTCTTCTAATCTTATGATTTTATCAAGCGTTTTTTCAGCTACGGCTTTGTTAAATCCTAACATAACTAAAGCAGATAACGCTTCTTCCTTTTTTGTATTGTGTGAAGATGAAAAAATATCTTTGTCGAAAGTTATTTTTCCCATCTTATCTTTCAAGTCTAATATTATTCGTTGGGCAGTTTTGCCGCCAATTCCTTTTATTGATTGTATCAAGGTTACGTTTCCCATCAATATTGCTTGTATTATTTCGTCGGGAGATAAAGATGAAAGCATCATTCGGGCTGTGTTGGGTCCGATTCCTGAAACGCTTATCAATTGACGGAATAATATTCTTTCGTTATCATCAAAAAAACCATATAATGTATGCGCATCTTCCTTAACTGTTAGATGTGTATACAGCCTGCACTTGGTTTCGTCTTTAATTTTGCTAAATGTATTTAAAGATATATTTATCATATAGCCCACGCCATTGCAATCGATAACGGCATAGGTAGGTGTTTTTTCAATTAGGTTTCCTTCAAAATAAGCGTACATATATTGTGTTTTAGCTTTATTGTTTTATTTAAAATAACTAATTTGCAAAAATACTTATTTTTGGCAAATTTAAAAATATAAATTGTAAGATATATTGGAAATAAGAGCCACTAATGGGACTCGAACCCACGACCTGCTCATTACGAATGAGCTGCTCTA
>CAYRBL010000273.1:0-5083 GCA_964422385.1 uncultured Bacteroides sp. | reverse complement strand
GGCGAAACTGCACCTTTTCTGTTTGCTGGTACTGCTTTTCTAACAATAAAAGTATCATTATACAAGCGTTCAACAGAATATTTCATCGGTCCTATACTTAAAGTTGAATCCTTAATTGTATAAGCTATCACTTGTTGCTTAGAAATACCTGTGAAATCCCAGATTAAACTATCGGAAGTAAATGCCCAAATCAAATCCATCTTTAGCGGACTACCTGCACCATGAGACGCAGTATCGTTAGTGTAAGCCCTTTTATAAACCCTCCATTTGCCTATAATTTGCTCGTTTTTTATCTGTGCAGAAGTAAAATTGCAAAGAAAAATAAAAAGAATTGCTGTGATTAGTATGTTTTTTTTCATTTTTATAGTATTAATTCATGTTTTAAAAATGTAAAAGTACTTATTATTTAGAAATAATAAGACATTATTTACAAATTATTATTTTATTTCTTTATAAAATTCATAAAATTTATCCCTAATTTCATCTCTTATCTTACGATATACATTCACTATTTCCTCGTCAGTGCCCTTAGCCATAGCAGGATCCTCAAAACCTATATGCAAATTATGTTTTACATCACCAGAAAAAATAGGGCAGAGCTCTTTTGCATTATCACAAACAGTAATTACATAATCAAAGTTTTCTTTTTTGAATTTATCAATATGTTTTGGGTAATGTCCTTTAATATTTATGCCCACTTCCTCCATTACTTTTACCGCAAAAGGATTAACAGCCTTTTCGGGATGCGTTCCAGCAGAATATACATCAAGTCTGTCGTCGAAAAAGCGCAACCAGCCCTGTGCCATCTGACTTCTGCAAGAATTTCCAGTGCAAATTATTAAAATTTTTCTCCTAACGAATGCTTTCTTTTCAGGATTGCAAAAGTTTAAATCATCCATATTCATACCTTCAGGCATACACGAAGGTCCACAGTTACCACCACAACTTGACATATTATTACTTTTTTATTTGATTAAATATTTGCAAAAATACTAATAATTTATTAACTCGTTATATATAATGTTGAATACATTTTAATAATTGTTTGTTAAATAAATGTCAAAAAATAGATTTATTGAAAATATAAGTAGTATTTTTGTAATCTTAAAAAGAATTGAAGAATTCAAATTCTACTAAAAAGGTTTTAAAAATTGCATAGATGAAGCTTTTTAAACATTATCTGTTACTCCTATTGATATTATTATCAATACCAATTTTGTCGATAGCACAAAATGATCAGGCAAATAATGACAAAAAGCCTTTAGGATTTACTACTTCTAATCCTTTCAAGAATGATGTTTTTATTAAGAATTCAGGACAATTTAATTCGTGGATAAAATCTGAACTGCCGATAAAATATGTTATCAATAATACCAATAAAATTTTCTTTACACAACAAGGAATCTATATTAAATTAGAAAAACTTGAAGAACTTTCGGAAGAAGAAAAAGAAGAGAGAGAGAAGTTTGGTGAGGATAACGAATTCTCTAACTTTATACCCTATTGGGTAAAGATAAAATGGCTAGGATGCAATCCTAATGCTAAACTAATAGCTTCAGAATCTACTCAGGGCTATTATACTTATGGCGAAAAAGGCTTTGAACATCTACAGTTTAATGGCTACAAGAAATTACTTTACAAAGAACTTTATCCAGGTATTGATGTGGAATATACCATTCCCGATAAAGGAGGAATAAAATACAGCATCATTGTTCGCCCTGGAGCAGATATTACAAAAGTTAAGTTGCAGTATTCGGGAGCCGTAGATGAATTGGAAAAAGATGCAGAAGGTAATATCGTCATTAAAACTACTGCCGGCAATTTGATTGATCATGCTCCTTTTAGTTTTAAAAAGAAAGATAATACGCCATTAAACTCTTCTTTTATTTTAAATGATAAAAAGATTATTTCTTTTAAACTCCCATTAAAAAGATATAAAGAAACAATTATTATTGATCCTTGGACTACTATTCCAACTCCACTAGTTACCAACAGCGAAGCCAATGATATCGACTACGATGATCAGGGATGTGTTTATATTTCAGGTGGTGTAGCGCCTTACAGAGTGGCAAAATATTCTAACAATGGTTTGCATTTATGGACCTACACACTTCCAAATACAAATTGGAGTGTTTTAGGTACTAATTATCATTATTCAAAGTTTTGTGTTTTGCGCTCAAGTGGCAGTGTGTTTATAGGCGAAGGAATTAACAATCCTGATGGCCCCCGAATTATTAAACTAAATACTTTGGGCACTCAAATACTTATGTCGATACATTTGATAGGCAATTACGAAATATGGCAGATGTTTTATAACAAATGTAACGGCAAACTTATCGGTTTCGGTGGAGGTACTGTCAATCCTAACAATTTACAATTAATAAATGATACTTCCATTTCGGGTAGTACTTGTATAAATTTTAATGGATATACCACAGGAGGTAGTCCATGTTATACTAATTGCAACGATATTGCTTGTGTGGTGCAGGATAATAATGGCGATTTTTATGCTTTGATGTCGTCCAAAAGTAATAATAGTAGAAATCGTATTCAAAAAAGTTTGTTCTCTAATGCTTATAATCCCCCTTGTGCCTTTGATGTACAGTCGGGATATATATTCAACGAGGCATATTTGGGAACAGGATATTCTAACAATATACATACGGTAAGGGTAAATGCTTTGGCTGTTAATACCTATTATTTATACAGTTTTGATGGACAAACTTTAAAAGTGTGGAACAAGACTAATGGTGCTTTATTGTCGTCAGTTATGGTGAGTGCTGCTTATACAGGTGGCGAGAACAGAGCTAACGAAGGTATAGAAGTTGATGATTGTAATAATGTATATGTAGGTGGGCAAAATATAGTACATTGTTATAATTTTAATGGTACTAATTTTATTGCAACAGCTAACATTACTAATAACATTAATGGTTATGTAAGAGACATTCGTTTGGATAAATCTTCAAGTACTTTGTATATTTCGGGAACTGGATTTGCTACTGTGATGCAAAGTAAATTTTGCAATGCAAATATTATAAATATTAACTTAAGTTCGAGTGTTGCAAATTGTATAGGTACTATTACTTCAACGGTTTCGGGCGGTGTTCCTCCTTATAATTATCAATGGAATACTGGTGCTACTACCAGTTCTATTACAGGTCTAACTCCAGGTTCTTATGTGGTAACT
The DNA here is from genome assembly GCA_964422385.1 of uncultured Bacteroides sp. Classification (GTDB taxonomy): domain Bacteria; phylum Bacteroidota; class Bacteroidia; order Bacteroidales; family JACABE01; genus JBAXLO01. The sequence continues at coordinate 1,893 of CAYRBL010000273.1, read as the reverse complement.
GTTACTGATAATTCATGCAATATCAACAAAAGTATGGACACCTTATTGCTTAGTCCTTTTGTTAAAATAAAACTTACAGGTGATACCACTATTTGTATTAATACTTCTACTTGGCTTAAGGCAAGTGGTGCTACTACTTATGTTTGGAATCCTGGTAACCTAACGGGCGATAGTATACATGTTTCGCCGTTTACCACTACCACTTATACCTGCATTGGCACTTCGCCAATATGTAAGGATACAGCTAAAATAACTGTTGATGTGTATCCTTTGCCTGTTGTAACTGCTGATAGTGCTATGGTTTGTCCGGGTAAGTTGACTACCTTAACTGCAAGTGGAGCTCCTGGTCTTAGCTATAAATGGAGTACAGGTTTTACAGGAAATCCTTTGCAGATTTCCTCTTTAGTTCCCAAATTGTATACGGTAGTGGCTACCGATACAAATGCTTGTAAAGATTCAGCCTTTGCTATGTTGTTAATCTATCCTGCTCCCCAAGCCAAGTTTACTGCTTCGCCGATGTATGCCACTTTCGAGAATCCTTTTATAACATTTACCGATCATTCTGTTGGCGCTTCTGCGTGGCAATGGAATTTTGGGGATATTAATTCTCCTGATAATTCTTCTGTTGTTACTTCGCCGGTGCATACTTATGTAGGGGTAGGGGAGTTTATAGTTTGGTTGCTTGTGCAAAATAACGAAGGTTGCAGGGATTCCACTTTAGCAAAGATTTTAATAGAGAATCCAGAGATTATTTATATTCCAAATGCTATAGATCCATCGAATGCTGATAAGAATATTGCTTTTTTCAAACCTAAAGGCATAGGTATTGATCCGCAAAAATACCTTATGATAATTTATGATAGATGGGGGCAAGAGTTGTTTCAGACTACTGACCCTGAAGATGGCTGGAATGGAAAGTACCACAACGTAGGCGAAGTATTGCCTTGCGATGTGTATGTTTATTATATTAAAATGAAATTTCTTTTTGGCAAAGAAAAGATCTTTTGCGGCAGAGTTACAATCGTTCAATAAATATTAGAATATACTTCCTTTTTTTTTCTTTATTTACTTTTGCTTGATCAAAAGTAACAAAAATCAAGACTGCAAACAATTTACTTCAAAACTACAATTAAAAAAATGAACGCAACCCGAGCCATCCCGAAATAATCTTTTAGTGATTTTATTTAAGTTTTCGTCGTCGGGACTCGCGGATTGCTCACTTTAGAAGTAATTTAAATATTGTTAGAATTATTTTTTAAATCTTGTTTTGCAGCGTAAATTCTTTGAGGTCTATCCTAAGGCAGAAAACATAAAAGTAAAATACATTTTATTAATTTAAAAAAAAGTGTACAAAAAGTCCTCTCCTTTGGAGAGGATTTAGGAGAGGTCTTCGGAGATTTCTTTCAGTAGTTCTATATCCGTCAGATTTACAAAATCTCCTTCATCAAAACCTGTAGTAACAAACAATTTCTTGCGCGAAGTTAAGAACAAACTCTTATCTAATTTAGTTCTTATAATTTCATCAATCGTTAAAGCGCAATAGGCTACCGGCAATATCCAATCTAAGAACGCATAGTCTTCTTTATCTTTTTTTAGTATTTCGTCCATCAAATTCAAGTTTCGAATCAAACCATGATTGTCCTCTGGTTCGTAGTTTGGGAACTCTATCCATTCGTTATCTTTTGCATCATACTTCTTAGAACCCTGTAAATAGATGGCATAAAACTCTGTTTCATTTTCGGTATCCAATAGCTTAGTAATGCCTATCCAAAGCGCAACAGTACTTTTATAAATAGGTTCTTTTGTTACTATTTGTTCCATCCAGCCTTTTATTTCCTCTTGTTCCTGCTCCACATTCAGCTGCCTTAGGGTAGCCCAATATTCTTTTGGTTT
>CAYRBL010000272.1:1868-5083 GCA_964422385.1 uncultured Bacteroides sp. | reverse complement strand
CCCATGTTTTCGCCTGCAACTATCAAGGAAGTTTTGCCTGTAACCGAACTTGCTTTTTTGCCTCCATGTAATTCTACAAGCCCTTCTATCCTTTTTCTATCATCTGAAGTACCAAAATTACCTGATACAACAATGCTTTTTCCTTTTAAAATTTCAGATAATTGTTTGGGCAAATTATCTTCGTTCAACACAAACTGCAATCCTGCTTGCTTTAAATTTTTAATAATAATAAGATTCTTTTCAACCTTAAAAAAATTGATAATACTTTCCGCAATCTTCTCCCCTATCTCATCAACATTTATTAATTCGTCAAAACTTGCATTTATTAAATTATCTATATTTTTATAATGCAAAGCAAGTTTTTTAGCAACTGTTTCGCCAACATATCTGATGCCAATTGCAAATAAAACTCTTTCGAAACTTACTGTCTTTGATAAAGCAATTCCATTTAATATATTGGCAACAGTTTTTTCTTTAAAACTTAATTTCTTTTCAGATTTATCATCAATAATAACTTTTTCAAGTCCTATCAAACTTTCATAATTCAAATTATAAAGATCAGAAATATCCTTAACAAGATTATTATCATAAAGCATACTAATTTTACCTTCGCCAAGGCTATCAATATTCATAGCTTTTCGACTAATAAAATGCTCCAATTTCCCTTTAATTTGAGGAGGACATTCGTTTTCGTTCGGACAATAATGCGAAGCCTCACCTTCCTTACGCGTTAATTCGGCATTACATTCAGGACAATTTGTTATGTAAATTAACTCTTGAGAAGTAGTCTTTCTTTTTGAAATATCAACACCAATAATTTTGGGTATAATCTCTCCACCTTTTTCAACATAAACCATATCCCCTTCTCTGATATCAAGCTTTTGAATAATGTCGGAATTATGCAAAGAAGCACGTTTAACAACAGTTCCGGCAAGCTGAACAGGACGCAAATTGGCAACAGGAGTGATGGCACCTGTGCGACCAACCTGAAACGAAACAGATAACAATTCGGTAAGCACGCGCTCAGCCTTAAATTTATATGCGATAGCCCAACGTGGAGATTTGGCAGTAAAACCTAATTGATCCCATTGCTGATAAGAATTAACTTTAATAACAATTCCATCAATATCGAAAGGCAATTCGTTGCGGGCAACATCCCACATATTGATAAAATCAAAAACTTCATCAATAGTTTTGCACTTTACCATATAATTTGGAATCTTAAAACCCCATTCTTTTGCAGCAATTAAATTTTCGTAATGCGACTGATGTGGAAGCTTATCACCCAACAAAAAATACAACAAACAATCCAAAGGACGGTTGGCAACCTCTTTTGAATCCTGCATCTTTAAACTTCCTGAAGCAGCATTTCGAGGGTTTGCAAAAGGCTCATCACCTATTTCGATACGTTCATTATTTAGTTTTTCAAAACCATCATGAGGAAGAATAATCTCTCCACGAATCTCAAATTCTTCAGGATAATTTCCCTTTAATTTTAATGGAATGCTGCGAATAGTTTTTACATTTGCCGTAACATCATCCCCTTGTACACCATCTCCTCGTGTAACAGCCTGCATCAAAACTCCATTAATATAAGTTAAACCAATAGCAACTCCATCATATTTTAGTTCGCAAACATACTCATATTCGCTATCGATAAGTTTCTTTATTCTATTATCAAATTCAATCAGCTCTTCCTGCGAATAAGTATTGCCTAAAGAAAGCATAGGATACTTATGCTTAACTTGTTTGAAAGATTTAACAGGCGCCCCCCCTACCCTTTTTGTAGGAGAATCATCACGAATATATTCTGTATTTTCTTGTTCTAATTTATTGAGTTCTTCAAGCAGTTTGTCAAAATCATAATCACTAATAACGGGTTTATCCATCACATAATAGTTGTAATTATGTTGGTTTAAATCGTCAACTAATTCGTCAATTCTTTTTTTAAGCTGCTCTTTATTCATAAAAATAAAAAATTAATCTATTTTGGCAGGAAAATTATCTTTATTACGATAAATATATATCGTTTGATTTACATTAATAGGATTTAATTTATAAACCAAAGCATCAATAAAACCAGGTTTAATGATAGCTTCAGCTTCGATATTGGGCAATAATTTCTTCAAACTATCGATTCTTGCATTCAAATTTTTATCACCTTCAAACAAAACAAAGCCTGGAGGACATTTATATCTTTGCAAATTTAATTTAAAAGTATCAGCAGGGCATCTTTTATCCAGTTCATAAACGCCAACCCATTGCCCAAGGTAGAACAAAGGTGGCATTTTAGTTTCGGTTTCGTTGGTATTTTCAACTAAAATATACTTTATGTTTTTATATTTTGATAAATAAGTCATAGACTCAACTCTTGCACGTTTTGAATAATGAAAAGAAATTCCTGACATTAAAATAAAGTTAATTACCCAGAAAAAGATAATGCAATATCTAATTAAATTCTTTCTTTTATTATACCATTCTTGCTTTTGTTCAGTAAAAATATTCCAACCAACAACTCCCAAAATAATAAAGAAAGGAACAATAGTTATGATGAATCTTTCCTGTTTATTTGGGAATGAACTATGAAAAACCAAGAACATTAATGTTGGTAAAAATATTATTAAATGTTTTTTCCAGTTCTTAAAAAAGCCATAGAAGATTGCAATGCTGATTGGTGGGATTAAAACTCCGAGTAAAAATAATAAGTAAGTATACCAAGCGCTGATAATATAATCTCGCGAATGTGCCATATTATATTTTAAATATTCAATGATTTCAGCAAATGGTTTGCCCCATAAAACTAAATCAACAATACCTTCGAAAATAAAAACAGATAAACAGAAGCCAAAAATAACAGAAATTATATGTCGCCATTGCCATCTTATTAAAAACACTAAACCAATTCCGCTTATAAACATTAGGGTTTGAAACCTGGCAGAGAATGCTAATCCAAATAGAAAACCTACCCAAATAAGTGTAGAAGTTTTAATATTTTCATTTTTTATTAACAACCAAACAGCCCACATTAAGAAAGGAATCGAAACAACTTCTACTAAATTTCGAACACACAACCAAGGGAACAACCAAAGTAATGATAATAATAAAGCAACTTGAATGGCCGCTTTTTTATCAGCTAACTTCAGAGTAATTTTATAGCCATATTTCACAATTAACAATGACCATAATGCGTGAATAAGCCTTATGATTATCATTTT
>CAYRBL010000272.1:0-1768 GCA_964422385.1 uncultured Bacteroides sp. | reverse complement strand
ATCAACAGACAAAACAATGTTTTTTCAACCCATAATCTTTTTAATAATGACATCATATTTTTTAATGTTTATTTGAAATAATGTGTTCCAATTTTGATATTTCTGTCTTCCAACTGTAATTACTATTTACATAATTACAACCTTTTCTTGAGATATTATTAAAAGTAATTTCATCACTCATAAGTTTTATAATGTGCTGTGCAAGTTCTGCTGCAGTATTTCCAACTAATATTTCTGAATCATTTTTTGCACCTAAAGAATCATTGGCAAGTGAAGTTGTGATACAAGGTAATTTCATCGACATTGCCTCAAGTAGCTTATTCTGCAAGCCAGTACCTATTCGCATTGGAGCAATAAATATCCTAGAAGTTGTATAACACTCCCTCATATCGTCAACCCAACCTGTAATTGTAATAGTATCTGAAGCTAATTTCTTAAGCCTTTTATGTGGGTCAGCACCTGCAATTAAAACTTTAATAGTTGGATATTCTCTTTTAACCAAAGGCAAAATATCATTTATCAAATACTCGGCAGCATCTATATTGGGAGGGTAAGCCATATTGCCTGAAAATATCAAATCATAAACTTTCTCGGATTTGATTGGCTTGTAATAATCATGATCAAGTCCATTTTTTATAACATGTATCGATTTATTATCCGGATGAGCAATAAGTAATTTATCGGGTTCTGATATTATTAATTTATGATTAAAAGAATCAAAAATATCATGCTCGTATTTTAACAGTCTTTTATATTCCATTTTTAAAATAAACTTCATATAAAAAGGAGCTTTTTCAATGCGTCTTTTCACACCTTGAGCTAATGCATCCTGATAATCTAGTGTTTTAGGAATATTAATATCTTTTACATATTCAGAAGTACGAATCAACTGACAAAAAATATGATCAGGTTTTATCTCATTTATTAAACTATGTATACTTCTTTTGACTTTTGAATTATAAAAATAACCTTCCTGAAAAGGCATTCCTGTAAAAAAAGCTTTGAGAAGATTGCTAAAAATACTCTTCTTAGTAATTTTATATATAACTATTCTTGTACAATATTTCTGAAGTTCGGCAACATCATCTGAATCTAAAATAGTATCATTTAAACATGCTAGAATAATTTCATTTTTCTTAGATAAATATTTAATAAAATTATATGCCCTTAGCTTATCGCCTTTATCTAACGGAAAAGGAACTCTTGAAAGTAAAACAAAAATCTTCATATTAAAATTACATTAAGAGTTTGCATGCGTTAATTCATTATAAAAAGCCACAAGTTTTTCTATTATCAAAGCATTGTTATGCTCTTCAAAAACTAATTTTCTTGCATTCTGTCCTATTCTATCAATAAGTTCAGGATTATTTTCACACTTATTAATTGCAGAAATAAATGCTTCTTTTGTGTCTGCAATAATAATATTTTCATTGTTGGTATAATTAATTCCTTCAGCACCGATGGATGTTGAGATAATAGTTTTTCCCAATGCCATTGCTTCAATAATCTTAATGCGTAACCCACTTCCTGAAAAAAGAGGCACAATCATTATAGAATTATTACAAACAAAATCCTTTGAATTTTCAACTTCACCTTCAATAACTACATTTTTATAATTGGAATTTAAAAGCCATTGAGGCATCTTGCGACCTGCTAAATGTAATTTCAAATCAGGAAAAGTAACATTAAGAGTATCCCAAATAGTATCCAAAAACCACTTAATCCCTACTTGATTTGGAATCCAATTCATGGCTCCAATATGGAATAA
>CAYRBL010000271.1:0-5086 GCA_964422385.1 uncultured Bacteroides sp. | reverse complement strand
AACATACCGAAAAAACATCTTTGGTACCTAGAGAAGAGAAACCAGAAATCTAATGGAGCATATACTATCCTTTTTTAGATTCTTAAAAGAGAAAAGAGGTAAGAATATTCCTTTCGTTTACAGGCTACTTCATGAAGCGGACACGTTAACAAAGGATGAGCTGATTGTGAGAGGAGATTTAGATCTAAGCGGAATGCATATTCAAACACTTCCTGAAGGACTGTTAATAGTGGGAGATTTAGATCTTAAAGATGCTGTAATCCTTGGAAATCTACCTCCAATGACAGTACGAGGTTCTCTAGAACTCCAGGGATCTAATATTATGACACTACCAGAAGGATTAAAAGTGGGAAAGTTCTTAGACATAGCAGATACTCCATTGGCTGATACTATTCCTCAACGGATAGAAGGTATACGGGAATTCCTACATAGCTATTTCGAGGAAAGGGGAGTACATGTATCTGGAGAAATATACACATATTAGAAATGGAAAACATACAATCATTTTTTAAATATCTAGACAAAGTAGAAGGAAGAATACCTCCTCTTGCCTATAAGCTACGATATGCGCCAGATACCATTACTAAAGAAGATTTACATGTAAAAGGAGATCTCAATCTAAACTCATCCGGGATTAAAAAACTTCCAGATAATCTTGTGATTGACGGATATTTGGATGTAGTTAAAAGTGCTATAGAAGAGCTACCTAAAAATCTAAAAGTAGGACTGTGGTTTGATTTTGGGGAAACACCTTTAGCTTATGAGTTTAACAAGAAGTATTTACAAATACCGACAATGGCGGATCTTAAACAGAAATTAAAGGAAATGGAAGTACAGGTAGGTGGAGCAGTTTATAGGTATTAATATGGGAAAAATAGAATCATTTTTTAATTTCATAGAAGAGAGAAAAGGAAAGAGAACACCTCTTCTTTATAAACTCCTACATGCTCCTAACTCTATCGCGGAAAAGGACTTAACGGTAAAAGGAGATCTTAAAATAAGTAACCGGTGGCCAGCACTACACCTTCCTGATAACTTAACCGTATTAGGAGATTTAGATCTCGCCTATTCTAATATCGAAGAACTTCCGAAAAACTTAAAGACAAAAGGAATGCTACTTATATATGGAACTAGAATTAAGACTATACCTGCCGGGACGGTAATAGGGAGCTGGCTCTCTATAGCCAAGTCAGCTTTTGCGGCACAGATGACAGAGGAGGAACGGGCAACCATTGAATCTCGAAGAAAATATATTAGAGATAGGGGTATAGGATTAGGCGGGGAAGTTTACCCCTGTTAGGTACTTTAAAAATTATACAAAAGAAAATAAGGAAAGAGTTGCTTCTTTCCTTTTTTATTCTTATCTTTAGCAGGTAGAGATAGACTTAAAAAAGACCACAAATTGCGGAAAAGTAGAAAATCATGTAAACTGGGAAAAAACACATATTAAACATAATGATTTTTTATCTATTTTAAAACTTGCTAGAGAAAAAATTGATGCTGGTAAAAAATAATATTACTTATAACGAATGATGATAAACAATCGTCTTAATGTTGTTTATCATTTGTTATATGAATGTAAATTAAATTTTATACAATTAAAAATAAACAAATTATGGAATATACAATTACGATACAAGAATTAATAAAAAGACCTGTAATCAGAACAGATTTTGATGAGGAATGGATGAATAAAATGACTGACGAAGAACTTTCTCAGTTTGATAAAGAAAGTTATGATATGTGTATAAAGGATGGAACACCTGAAAAATATCCAGACATAAATGCAGCGTGTTTATCTAAACATATTGATAGAGGCATTTTGTATAATTTGTTTAAACAACAATGAAATTTAATTTATTTCATATAACGTTTTGCGTATATACGAGGTACGCCAAACGATGAACTTTAAATTATAAACAAATGCTTGTAGGCGTATCTTGTATATACGCTGTTATAAGCTGATAAAAATTACGGATTATGGAACGAAAATATTTAATTACACAAGAACAATTAGAACAAATTGAGCATTACAGAAGAATGTTTGAATTAAATGCGGATTTAGTTAGAGATTTATGCAACTCTGAAAAAGACGATGTTGTTTATGGATTTGAGTTAGGTAAGATGCATTCACATTTAAGAGATTGCTTTATAGAAATGATGGAGTTAGAAGGCGAAATTAGAAATCAAAAAGTTGATGAAACGAAAAGCGAGTAATTTTTATTTGCTTATAACGGCTGGCGGTATGAAATCGAAGCGGATTGCGAGCGATGAACTGTCAGCCACCACCGAAGATTGAACGGGAAACAAAGCCCCAAAATAGCACTGAAACTGCTTTGTTTTATACCGCATGTTATGGTTTCGTGCTTTATTTAGTAATTATTAATCATTAAAATAAAGTCAAAATGGAAGTAAATTTCAACAACTTACGAAAAAAGACCTGTTACGCTTATGATAGGCTTGCAAACAAGTTAAACTTGGCTATTAAAGAATATGAGAAAGAATATTCTGAAAATGGCAAATTACTAATTGATTGCGATGAAATTCAGCGAGAAATGGACGATTTAAAGCAATTAATTGGAAGTATTGCGATGTGCTATAATGAAAATGACCCCGACATGAAAGATATATTTGAAGAAATATATCCTGATGAAAATGTAATGGTTGATTTTAATCCCGATGCTGATGAGTAGCGTTTTTAGCATGAACCATAACGAACGATGCTATGCTTGCAGCCCAATAGCGGGCGAAACTCTGTCGAAATGAACAAACGCTTATGCGGAACACAAAACTACGAATACAGAAACACTGGGCTGTATGGCAAGGCAGGGATTAAGAGTGCTTACCTGTCAAACCGAGATGAAGTAAATTAGTAGCACTCAGTTAGCATACAGAATACGCCCCTGCTTTGCTATACTTGTTGTTATAGGGCGTTTATTTTAAATCATTATGGAATATCAAATTGACAGAGCCAACATTGAAAAAATAAGTTGGTCAAACGAAACTTTAAGAATTTACTTTACAAGTGGACAAATAGTTGCTTACCAAAATGTACCAGAAGGGATTGCTGTTGGTATGGCACAAGCACCATCGGCAGGAAGTTACCAACGATTGTATATTTGTGGAAAATACAGTTACATTGTTGAAAAACAGTCTGAAATGAAAGAACAGAATATTAAATTAATGCACCACAAAGATACAACTGTGGGATTGTGGGCAACTGATAGACCTGATTTAATACCCGAAAGCATTAAGGACTTATTTTTTCAAATAACTTACGATGATGCAGGTTTTTAAATGCCCTATAACGTCCGCAGGTATGTTTAGTGCCTGATTTAGAATTACAAACTTTCAAAATACAGAAAAATATGAAAAAAGAACAGAACTTGAATAACGCAGAAACACAGGCATTAAATATACCTGTTGTTATGCCCCGTTTTATTTTAGACATAAGATGTGGTTGTGCTGCTGTTAGAGACACAAAACATCCAAGATACAACAAAGATTACCAAGGATTACACCACGACACATGTGATGTGGTTGAATATAGGCATGGATTCCAAAATTCAGAAAAAGGATGTTGGGAAATGAGAGATGAAGATATAAAGTTCTTAACTGACTACTGTGCTTCTTTAAATGGGGCATAACTATTACAGATATACACATTTCGGGATTAAATAATAATAACTTAAATAATAGATAAAATGATTGAAAAAGTAGAAAACTCAAATAAAACACAGAAACCCGAATTGGGTATATCTAATGTTAGCGGTTCGTTGCCTACCGAAGAACAAGTATTAAAAACGATTTTTGATTGTGTGTTCATTCGTGGTATTGAACTTGAAGATTATAAACGAAATTTCACTAATGAACAAAGTGGACTATATGATGCACTTGTTAAGTTGTTTAAAAGCAATGACCGCTAACTGCTGCGTGTAAACACCGTTGCATAACTAACTTAAATTAAAAGAGATGAAGAAACAAAAACAGACAGAATTTGATATACGCACTTACAGCAATGGTGTTTTACACGTTGTTATAGGGCGTACTTATGGTGGTGAAGGTTATAGCGGATTAACCGATGGAGTTGATGTAAAAGGTAAACTGATAGATATACAAACTGAATTGGATAGTGCTACAATTTTAAGCAACAAACTCGGCTTCCCTTGTGCAGTTAAGTTGCGTTCTTTGTATGCCCTATAACGGTTGGCGGTATGGTGTCGGTTTGCCTTGCAGACACTTTCAGTTTTACCACCGCCCTTGATGGCAAACTGCACTATACCGCATGTTATACGCTGGCACGGTAAAATTGCAAAAAATGTTAAATTGGAACACGAATAAAAGAAAATAAAAATAGGGTAGTAAAACTTTTAAACTTAATAATATGAAAGGTAAAATCGCAGTAATAGATAGTTGTTTCAGATGCCCATACAAAGCGTTTGATAATACTATGGGATTTGTTTTTTCCGAAACAAAAACAGAAGAACATAATTCAGAAGTGTGCTATTGTGGATATAATAAGGTTGGATATGATGAAAGTCAAATCAGAATAGAAAAATATCTTGAACCCGATTGGAATAATTGGAAACCAACAAAAGATGAACCTGATTATCCAACCATGCCAAAGAATTGTCCATTACCAGATGGGAATGACAAAAGAAATTTAAGAAAGGGTAAATATTTTAGCGATAAATTAAACTCACTAAAAATATGGTGGATTGAAACAAAGTGGAATTTCTTGGTCATAAGCAAGGTGAATTAGATTTAGGCGATGCTTATAATTGCGAAAGATGTTATCACCCATATTCAAAAGAAACACGAAAGAAATCTATTTTTGAATTGATTATGAAATGGACAATTTGTAAATGGAATGGACACAATAGAAATAATTGGTGGATTGGAAAATACAGACCAAGATATTGTAGTAGATGTGGAGAATATCTCGGAAAATAACTTTTTAACTGTGCGTGGGCATTTTTATTTTCTTTTTCCACAAAAGTTAAATTGGATAACGAATGTAGTGCTTGCGTATAACGTAACGAGGCTAAAAACAGTTGCCTTAAATACTGTTTCAATTTGGTGCTAA
>CAYRBL010000270.1:0-5095 GCA_964422385.1 uncultured Bacteroides sp. | reverse complement strand
CCTTCGGCAATTTCTATTTCGCCAATCGTATTTAAAGCATCCTTTTCGGCGCAACCAAAGAAAGCAATCTTACTTCCCATAACGTTCTCACCAGGCATAGCTTCTACAGGAGCATTTGGGAAATCTTTGTTCCACACATCCACATTTCTGGCCTTCGATCGGTTGATGGCAAAAGCTTGCAAAGTACTTCCCCAATGTTGTTTGGCTGCAGTACTGCTTCTACTAATGTCCGAACCTTCGTTGTTCATCAATTTCCCGCCAAGGGTCTTAACATTAAGCACCTGAATACCCAAAGCAAAGTTATCGTTGCGGACTACACCTATAATTTCGCCAATAATTTTAGAGATGGTGGTAGGATAAGGCCCCCAAATAACTGCATCAATTTGCATAGGTTTGTTTGTACTTATAAGCTCGAAAACAAGATGCGTTTTCTTAGTTGTTACCTTTATTTTAAGATCAATTTTATTCTCAATATAAGATAAAGTAAGCACAGAATCGACAGTATTAAAGCTCATCGAAGCAGGATTCTCTATCCCCATAGCAGTTTTGATGCTGATAAGCGGCGCCAAAGTATCCTTATAAATATACTCCATATTCTCAATTGTGTTTTTAAGCGACACAATATTTCCCTTATCGCTAATGCCTATCTTTAGCTTGCCGGCATTGAAGAACAACTGGGCGTTTGCATTTATATTTAACAAAAAAAGGATAACAATAAAGAGTGTAAAAGTCTTTTTCATGGTGCTATTATTTATAATGATTTTAAAACGGAACAAAAGTACTAAATAAATTATGAATTATAAATTATGAATTATGAATTAAGATGAATATCGTGCCTAAAATGGGATACTATTATATATATGTATAAAATTAAGGGAAATATTTCTGCGATATTATCTAAGTTTAGCTTTGTTTTTTTCTTCTTTATGAAGAAAAAGCATTCTTATGAGCATATTTTAGGGCTTCTTATAAATCAATTTTGAGGATATAATATTAGTTTAAGATAAGAAAAAACTAAGCTTATTACAGGTATGTCTGGTTTTACTAAAAGGTGGTCTCTTTTTACCAAAAGTAGGTGAGGTTTTACCAAAAGTAGGTGAGGTTTTACCAAAAGAAGATGAGGTTTTGCCAAAAGAAGGTGAGGTTTTGCCAAAAGAAGGTGAGGTTTTACCAAAAGAAGGTGAACTTTTACCAAAAGTAGGTGAGGTTTTACCAAAAGAAAGTGAGGTTTTACCAAAAGTACGATTACTTCACTAATTAGAACTATGGAGTTAGTAAGTACAGTCCTTCAATTAAATAAAGCAAAATCACACTTAGTGTTTAGATTTGGTGATTTAGTGACTTGGCGAATTAATGATTTAAGAAAGAAAAGTTTTCTTATTATTAACGAAGTCGATTAGTAGATAAAAATAGAAAGTATAAACTAAAGTATGAAGTTTGAGAGGTCTAAGAATTGAATAAAGAAAAAATGTGCCTTTGAAAATTAAAATAAACTTTGGAGGAGTTTAAATTTTATCAGAGATTATATCATTTAAAAGTTCATCGTGGTCGAGGCTGCCATCAATAATATTCGATCGGATGCTGATGGTAATATCATATTCATAAAAGTTGGAACTTAAAAGTTTTTGCACCGACATCTGGATGTTTGTCAACAAAAAGTCGAGTTTAGTCATTGAGTTTTCTGGCGAAATAATAAGGAAAACATTGTTGGGAGTTATTGTCAGAATATCGGTTGGAAGTGTAGTGTTCTTAAGGAAATCTGCAATCTCTGACAATAGTTTAGTATACCTAACGTCAAGTCGTTCTTTCTGTACTACGGGAAGTTGCAGCTCTATTTTCCCTATACTACCGTTCTTTTGATTGCGTCTAACTCTTTCGATTTCGTATTTTAAAAAGGTATCAAAAGTACTAAACGAGATAAAACCATAATGTGTTTGACGTGGTTTTTCCTCCTCAATTTCCTCTTGAACAAATACTGTCGTTTGCTTTTCTATTAAGTCAAAACTATAGATATTTGCTTCAATTAACTTATCAATTTGATTAATTTTTTGACACGAAAAACAGAAAGCACTTATAATTGGATCTTCAAAATTATGCTTACACACAACACAATGATAGGTTATGGCAGTAATATCGAAATCTACACCGTGATTTTTCAACTCTTTTTTACATTTTGGACAATACAAACCGTCGTTTTGTTGAAAATTATGCTCAGCATTTTCATAATTACAAGCAATATGATGCAACTTGTTTTCGGTTTTAAGATTAAAAGCATTGCATTCGGGACAGGTTTCTCTATAATTTATAAAAGAAGAAAAACAGCCCGAACATAAGTGCAATTTATCAACAAATGTCTTCTCTAAATAGTCAATTTCGGCAAGGTCTGACAAAAGATTGAGCATTTTTTTCTGTTCACTTTCGTCGAAATGCAAATTAAGAATCGGATATTCGTAGCCAATAAAAGAGTTTTTATTTACAACCGGACTAAGCTTAGAATTACGGGAGTGCATATACCTAAGCAGTTTTGTAATTAACCTTTCGTCGACGGAATTTAAACCAACAGGATTAAACTTATCTTTAAAACCTTTAATATTTTCAATTACCGACTGCATATTTTCAGCATCAAGAGTTGAAATAATAGCATCGCTTAGGCTGATAATGCTAGGGTCGCTGACTTCTACAGTCGATAAAATAAAAATAGGGATAAGATATATGGATTCGATAAACGAACTTCTAATTCTTTTAAGGAAATTAGTACACTCTACTCTATCAGCGTAATCTAAAATGATGGCATCGCATATAACAACGGCCTTCATATCTGCATTTCTGAAATCAGATATCAGATAGATCTCCTTGTTAAATGAGTTGGGTATTCGTTTACCAATAATTTCAGATGCCATAAGTTTATAAAGCCTTTAATTTAATTTCTGAGCAAAAGTAAGTATAATAATTGTATTAAAATATTATTTTGATATTTCTACTGTCTTCATATAATATGTTTTCCACAGCGCAATATCTTTATCGCTAACAGGGTCAATAGTTATCAGAACCTTTTTCTTGGTTTCTTCAGATAAAATTTGTTTACTGTTATTGTTTACATAAGGTTTCAAAATGATGTCGGAAACTCTACCGTAGCTTTTAGTACCATTATCAAAATAAACTTTAACAATTTCCTTTTCAGGGAAGGCACTAATATGTACTTTTTTTACAAAGCATTCGATATAAAGTTTGTCGAGATCAAAAAAATCAATAACAATATCTGTATTATTTATCAATTTATTCAAAGGCATATTAATATTAGCAACAATACCATTGTAAGTAGAAAAAAACCAAGAAACAGTGGTGTCTTCATACATTTCCTCAGCTTGTTGGTTGTCCTTTAGTTTTAAAATTGTCTGAAGTTTAAATAAGGTATCGCCTTTATGTATAGTGTCTCCAGCTTTAAAATAGTATTTTAATACCTTAGTATTCTCGGGGAGTTTCAATCCTACCTTTTCGCAAAGAATCTGACCTTTTGTTTCATATTTATTATGTTTTTTTATAATAAAAACAACAAGTAAAGCTAAAATAATAAGCACAAAAAAGAAGATAGGACGTCGGTTAAACTCAGGTTTAACTACAATTTCCTTTTCAACTTTAGTTTTAGTTGCAGTAGTGACAGATTTATATTTAAATTGTTTCATTAGTTGTTTTTAGTTCTTTTGTAATTTATTTTAGATACTATTATCAAATACTTTTATTGGATTTTAATATATTAACTAATAAATAATCACTTTACAAATATAGTATTTTATTATTAATCCAAGGCATTATAATTTATAAATGTGAAATAAATATGCATTAAGTAAAAATAATACCTTGATAATACAAAAAAATAAAATAATTTTGCAAAAAAAGAGTTATAAGTACATATTTAGAAAACGAATTTGAATTACAAAAAACTATATTATATATCAGCTGTAGCCCTTGTATTGTTATTTTCTTTGTCGTGCTCGACTAAGAAGAATACCTTTACAAGACGGTTTTACCATAACATGACTGCACATTACAATGTGTGGTGGAATGGAAACGAAAGTCTAAAAGATGGGGTTAAGGAACTTGGCATAAGCAATAAAGATAACTATGCTAAAGTGCTTCCAGTATTTCAGTATGGGACCAAACAGGATGCTCAAAAGGTAAATCCACAAATGGACAGGTCTATTGAGAAGGCTGCTAAAACGATCCGCCTTCATTCTATTTTCTTAAAAGGAAAAGAATATATCCGTTGGATTCCTACCGCATATTTGCTTATGGGCAAGGCACAGTTTTACAAACAAGATTATAAAATAGCAATTCGTACCTTTAATTTTATCATTAGCCAATACAAAACTTCACCCGAAAAATACGAATCTATGATTTGGTTGGCTCGATGCAATACCCAACTGAACGAATATGAAGCAGCACAATCTTATTTGGATCAGGTGAAAAATAAAATGAATACTGGTGATGCTCCTAAATCTTTGACAAAAGAAATGTCGATGGTGTATGCCGACTTCTTTATTAAGCAAGAAAACTACGAACCTTCAATAGAATACCTGGTTACCGCCATTGCAAACACTCATAAAAAAGATACCCGAACCAGGCTTAGATTTATACTTGCACAGGTGTATCAAAGAACTGGAGAATTACAAAAAGCTACAGATTTATATAAGTTAGTTATAAAGAAAAATCCTCCTTATGAGATGGCTTTCAATGCTAAAATAAATCTGGCGATGAGTTATGATGCATCAAAAGGAAATTCTAGAGATATTGTAAAGAAGCTTACCAAAATGGTGAAAGACCAAAAGAATAAAGAGTATCTCGATCAGATATATTTCGCTTTGGCTGAGGTTGCTTTGAGAGATAAAGACAAGTCGTCGGCTATAAAATATCTTAAGCTTTCGGTAAGCACCAGCAATGGTAACAACTATCAAAAGGCTATCTCTTCTTTAAAACTTGCTGATCTTTATTTTGAAATTCCAGAGTATATAAATGCACAAGCTTATTACGATAGCACCATAATGTTTCTTCCAAAAACATATCAGAACTACGAATTGGTGAAATCTAAAACCGAAGT
>CAYRBL010000269.1:0-5109 GCA_964422385.1 uncultured Bacteroides sp. | reverse complement strand
CCGGTAAGACGTCGGGAATACCATTAGTAATCTCTTTTTGAAAATCGTTCATTTCAATATATTATTTTGAATGTTTTTTAAATTAATTTAAGATAAAATAGAAACCAATTTTGAAGGTTTATTTACTAAGATCAAATACTGAAAACCTAATATAACGATCAGGATGTTGTTTGATATCTAATATTAGTAAATCCAAATCTTTTGATGCTGAAGTTAGTTTCTGGTATAATGCATCATTATTTATAAGTTGACCAATGGTGCCTTCGCCTTTATCTATCTTAGTTAAAACTGACGAAACAGTAGCCATTACTTTATTGGCATTTAAAATAGTTTCATTAATCTTCGACTTAGCCAAAGTATCACTTATCGCAGCAAAGTTATTAATAATGGTTGTTATTTTCTCATTATTATCTTTTATGTTATGAGTAATTGATTCTACATTATATATGATAGCCGACAACCTGTTTCGTTGTGTTGAAACCAAAGTATCGAAGTTAAAGGTAGTGTTTTTAATATTATCTAAAGATACTTTTATATTCTCAAAACTCTTAGCCAAATTATACCTTGTGTTTTCATTAAATACTAAACGAATTGTTGTAAGCGCAGAATCTATTGAACCCATCATGTCTTCGGCTTTCTTTTTTAATGGAATTACTTGCTTATTGATTTCTTCCTTTAGGTCGCCTTCCACATTTGATGTTAGGGTGTCGCCTTCTTTTATTAAGAAAGGAGAATTTCCTAATATTATCTGCAAAGCTTTTGAACCCATAAGGTCGGAGCTATAGATGCTGGCTATTGAATTTTTGGGTATGTTGATGTTTTTATTTATTATAAACTTTACTTTAATAGCAGGATTGTCATTGCTAATAAAAGCTACTTCTTTAACATACCCTACCTTCACTCCATTAATGTTTACAGGGTTTGATGGTACAAGTCCTGCCACATTTTTATATATTGCAACATACTCTCTTTGCAAAGTAAATATATCTTTACTTTTTAAAAAGTTAAAACCCCAAATAAATATTATTAAGGTGATAACAAATACGATTCCTATTCTTATTTCTTTAGATATTTTCAATTGTAAATTTTTTACAAAACTACTCATTTTTTTAATAATTTAACTGCTTCTGCCGGAGAAATTCTTTGTTCGTTCAAAAAAGCCACTATAAATGCATCTTTATAACCTTTCTCATGCAGCTTTAACAGCAAATCATTTGCTTCTTTTAACGTTTTTTCGTTTCCTACAGTATATTTATACATCCCATTATGGAAATATCTCTTCACATTTTTAAAATTTGCAAACTCAGGAGCGTTTAAAGGCTTCTCAACTGACGAAGATGCAAACTGAATTCTAAAAGTTATATCTTGTTCTAACGTATCTTTTGCAGGTTTAATATCTGTAGTTTTTGTAAAGATATTTTTAGGATGTGTAGTATCAACTTTAGGTACGTCAACAGCAACGATTGTTTCCTCAACATCTTCTTCTATATCTTCTGAATTGTTATCTGTTACTTTAGATTGGTTGTTGAAGCCTTCTACTTTAAATTTATATTCTTTAAAAGCACTTAATATTGATTTTGCAATTTGATTTTTCCCTTTTTCAGAAGTTAAAAATTCTTCTTCTTTAGCATTACTGATAAATCCTGTTTCTATTAATACACTTGGCATAGTAGTTTTCCATAGTACCAGAAAACCTGCTTGTTTAACTCCTCTATTAAAAGATTTATTATTCTTAGAAAAATACTTTTGAACTTTAGCAGCAAAGTCTAAGCTCTGATCTAGGTGCGCATTCTGAAACAAAGAAAAGATAATATTTGCTTCAACAGAGTTTGGATCGTAACCATCATACTTTGTAGTATAATCTTTTTCGAGCAAGATAACACCATTCTCCTTTTTAGCTACTCCAATGTTAGCATTGCTTTTATCCAAACCCATCACATAGGTTTCGCTTCCATTTGGGCTTGCCGATTTATTAGAATTGCAATGAATGCATATAAAAAGGTCGGCATGTATTTCGTTAGCTATTTGCGCACGACGATATAGTTCTATAAACTCATCCGTTTTTCTGGTGTAAATAACTTTTACATCCGAAAAGTTTTTCTCTATTAACTTTCCTAATCGTAAAGCCAGGTCCAAAGCAATATCTTTCTCTTTCGACTTTTTGCCGACAGCTCCCGAATCGTGTCCACCATGCCCTGCGTCAATAACAACAGTAGTTACCTTCCCAGATTTACTAGGTTTATAGGCTTGCAATGTTAGATTATTTACAAAAAAGAAAACAAAAAATAGAATTACACTTGTTATGGTTTTAGTCATGTTTTAATAGTTTTTAACAATAATATTGTATACTTTTGCAATTGTTTCCGTTTCAATCATAGTTAATTTGTTTTAAAAGCTTAATTTTGCCTGAAATTTTTTACAAAAATAATATTAAATCAACATAAAAACTACAATTTGCTAACGAAAATAATTTCAACTAGAATATTTTCTATAAAATACTGCCTGTTTTATGTTCTAATGGGTATAATATTTTCTGCTAACGCACAGCAGGAAAATAAATTGTCTGTACCCGATACTTCACAACAAAAAAATAAAATAAATAACTTTACTTTTGATGCCGACACCATCAAACAACGCATGAAAACGGCAGATAGTGTAAAAATATCGAAGAAATCGAACCCAATTAAAGAAAAAGTTATTTATAAATCGACCGATTCTTTAAGATTTAATGTAAAAGAAAAGAAAGTTTACCTTTTTAACACTTCAGACATTTCGTACCAAAAAATAAACTTACAAGCCTATAATGTTGAAATGGATTTTAAAAAGAACGAGGTTTTTGCAATAGGTATTGAAGATACTACCGGAACTTTGATAGGAAATCCTGCCTTTAAGGAAGGGGAAAAGGTTTTTAACTCCAAAGAAATGCACTATAATTTTACTTCTAAAAAAGGCTTGACAAAGGAAGTAATTACAAAAGAAAACGAAGGTTTCTTGCATGGCGAACTCGTAAAAAAGATGTCGGATGATATTACTTATATACGCAATGGCAAGTTTACAACCTGCGACCTGGATAATCCACATTTTGATATTCGTTTTGGAAGAGCAAAGGCTATTCCTGATAAAAAGATAGTAACCGGCCCTGCCTTTTTGTATATCGAAGACATCCCAACGCCTTTGTTTATCCCTGTTGGCTTTTTCCCTAATTCCAAAAAGCAAACTTCGGGCATATTGTTCCCTTCCTATGGCGAGTCGCCCAATAGAGGTTTCTTCTTCGAAAATGGTGGTTATTATTTCGCGATAAGCGATAAAATTGACTTGTCATTAAGAGGTGATATTTATACCCGCGGCAGTTGGGCCATCAAAGCATTGTCTAATTACAACAAGCGTTACAGATATAGCGGGAACATTACGGTGAATTATATGGTAGACTTTTTGGGCGAGAAAGGTGCTCCTGATTATTCCAAGAATACAAGTTTTAAAATATTATGGAACCATGTTCAGGATGCCAAAGCCAGACCTAATTCTAACTTTTCGGCAAGTGTAAATATTGCCAGCGAGAAGTCGAACAGGAGTGTTCGCGACTTGAATAATCTTTTTACCAACACTACCAATTCAAGTATAAGTTATGTTACAAGGTTTGGCGAGGATGTTAATTTTAGTATTAATGCAACCGAAAGTTACAATATAAATACCCATGCCATCGATTTAAATTTGCCTACAATTAATTTAAACACCAATACTTTTTATCCTTTAAGGAATAAAAATAAAACAAGCGATTTTAAATGGTACGAAAATATTAGCATCAACTACTCTATGGGTGCGCAAAACCTGATTAAGACTGCCGACTCCACTATATTTAAACAGAGTACTCTTGATGCTATGCAAAATGGTATTTCGCATGCTATTCCGATTAGTAGCAATATTAAAGTTTTAAAATATTTCAACCTTAGCAATTCAATTTCTTATAACGAAAGATGGTATTTTAAAACCATAAGAAAAGGTTTGGATAAGGATTCGAATGTGGTTACAACCAATTCAAATGGTTTTGCTGCTGCCAGAGATTTCTCGTTTCGTACCGCCCTTAACTCTACTTTGTATGGTATGCTTCAGTTTAAGTATGGTCCTGTAAAAGCCATCCGTCACGTATTGCAGTCGAGTGTTGGTTTCTCATATCATCCCGATTTTGCGCAGCCGATGTGGGGAAACATGAGGACTTATGTTGACAAATATGGCAAAACTCAACAGTATTCTATCTTCGAAAGCTCGTTGTATGGCGGTCCTCCTATTGGCAAATCGGGTAGTGTTAATTTTAGTTTTGGAAACAATTTCGAGATGAAAGTGCGCAACAGAAAAGATACTATTACGGGTATGCGAAAGGTAGTTTTGATAGAAAATCTATCTGTTTCTACTTCTTATAATATTGCTGCCGATTCTTTAAAATGGGCGCCTGTAAGTATTAGCGGGCAAACTACTTTGTTTAAATACATGGTGATTTCGTTTAACGATACCTACGATCCGTATCGTAAAAATTATAATGGAACAAGAATTAACACCTACGAATGGGATTATTACCGACGTATGTTTAGGTTGGATTATAATAGTTGGAATTTAAGTTTGAGCCTGCCTTTGAGTCCTGCTACCTTTAAAAAAGCCGGTACAACTGCTGATGCCAACAAAGCTAAAACTGCCAAGCCTGCGCCCATCCGAAATGTAAGTAATATCAATCAGGTGCTCGACGATAATGTGGATTTTGATGTGTTGTGGAACGTTAATTTATCGTATTCATACAACTATCAATGCTCGTATATATCGCCTATCAAACCTTATAACACTACAGTATCTCAAACTTTGTTTTGCACCAATAGTTTTAATCTTACACCTAAATGGAAGATTGGGTCGAGTATAATTTACGATTTCACACAAAAGCAATTTGTAGTTAACTCTGTTGAGGTGGTAAGAGATTTGCATTGTTGGGAGATGCGGTTTAACTGGATGCCGATGGGATATTTCAAAAGCTGGGCCTTTACCATTAATGTAAAAGCATCGGTACTTAAAGACCTTAAATGGGACAAGAAGAAAGACTTTAGAGATACTTCTTATTAAACAAAA
>CAYRBL010000268.1:0-5112 GCA_964422385.1 uncultured Bacteroides sp. | reverse complement strand
TTTTAATATCTGGACATTCATTTTAGATTATTATTCTTAAATATGCAAAGATATTACTATTTTTGCATAAAAAAATTATTTATATGGAAAACTTAAATAAATATTCAGATCAGTTTATGGCAATGCTTATAGAGTATGCTCCAAAGTTTCTTACAGCTATTATTATATTAATTGTAGGCCTATGGCTGATAAAGAAAGTAGTTTCTATTGCCAGATCAAGTTTTGAGAGGAAGAAGTTTGATACTTCCCTAACTTCTTTTTTAAGCAGTATTATTAGTCTTGGGCTTAAAATACTACTTTTGATTACCGTTACCGAGATGATAGGTATTCATACTACTTCAGTGATTGCAGTATTGGGAGCAGCAGGACTTGCTGTAGGTTTAGCTTTGCAGGGAAGTCTTGCTAACTTTGCCGGTGGAGTTTTAATATTAATGTTTAAACCTTATAAAGTAGGCGACACCGTTGAAGTAATGGGGCAAAAGGGAGTGGTAACCGATATTCAAATTTTTCATACCATATTGAAAGGTGAAGAAGATAAAACTATTATTATACCAAACGGACCTTTATTAAATGGTGTTATTATAAATGCTACATCAAAACACATATAATAACGGGACTTCTAAAAATTGCTTTTTCATCGTTAGACTGCAATTTCAAAATCCTCGATTACTAAGTGTAAACTGTGGTTTTGAAATATTGTCTGCCTCGAAAAATCTAAATTTTAGAACCCCTTATAATATTGTATAGCTATAAAAAAAAGCCCGGCAAAACTGTCGGGCTTTTCTTTTTCCTATTTGTGAACTTTCTTAATAAAATCTTCCACTTCTTTTACACCTCCCTGATAAACCAGATAACCATTGTAAGGTTCTCTATCGGTGATCTCATCATTAATTGGCTTAAGCATCATTTCTTGTACTTTCTCACAATCGTTAGTTTGTCCTAACACCCAACCCAACTTAATATAAGCAGCTTCAGGAAGCATATTTCCTAGTGGAACAATTCCTTTTGCCATCAAATCTCTTCCTGTATCGTACACAAACATATGAACATAACCCCATAGCGTCTGCACGGTCATAAACATGTGTACACCTTTTGCAGTAGCTCGCTCGATTGCCGGATACAATGGTTTGTTAACATGACCTAATCCAGTACCTGCAATTATAATCCCTTTGTACCCATTATCAACTAAAGAATCGATAATATCTGGCTGCATATTTGGATAGTAATATATGATGCATACCTTTTCTTCGAAATATGGAAGAATGGTTACATTTCTATCTTTGCGACGGTGATTATACTGTGGTTTTATTGGCACAACTCCCTTACGTGTAACTGTTGCCAAAGGGACATCGCCAATAGTACGGAATGTTGAACGATACGAAGAATGCATCTTTCGAACGCGGGTACCTCTGTGCAATAATCCATATTCATCAGAAGTGGGGCCGAACATACATACCATAACTTCGGCAATATCGCCATGACCAGCTGCTGTGGCTGCGTGCATCAAATTAATAGCTGCATCAGAACTTGGGCGGTCGGACGAACGTTGAGAACCTACCAAAACAATAGGTACTGGTGAGTTCTGAACCATATAAGTTAAAGCTGCTGCTGTATGCGAAAGGGTGTCGGTACCGTGTCCGATAATAATTCCATCCACACCATTCTCGATTTCTTTTCCAATTGCAATTGCTAATTTTTTATATTGGTCGGGGCCCATATTTTCGCTAAATACTGCAAAAACTTTTTCGGTTGTAAGGTTGCAAATATCTGCTAACTCTGGAACCGCACCATATAGTTCGCCAGGAGAAAAGGCAGGAATAACTGCACCAGTACGGTAATCCAAACGTGAAGCGATGGTACCACCTGTGCCTATAAGTTTTACTTTTGGCAGGCCTTCGGTGTATGGAAATTCCTTTTCAGGTATCTTGTAGTTTGCCTTTTTATAGCCTGTTTCAAGCATCTCGGTTACGTTGGCAATATCTATTCCAATATTATAACCTGTAATAATTTTCATAACGATGTGTTGGTCGTCATCATTTTCCGATCTTGGCAAAATAGTTCCCTGAAAGGTACCTCTTGTGGTATTAACAGTAGCTTGCCCCCAAACTCTCACATTATATTTTTTCAACACTTCTAGTGCTGCACCCTTATAACCTTGAAAAAAATCTTCGCTCATTGCTTTATAGTATCAGATTATTAATTTTTTTAAGCTGTTTGTTTTTTGACGCAACAAAAGTATAGAAAAAAACGATATTTTAAGGTATGTTTTCTTTTTATTTATAACCAAAATTAAGGTTTATTTTAATAAAATGAAAAGCACACTTTATTAATAGTAAAATTATATCATTTTATTCCATTTTATATTTCGTTTTCTGTTATAAAAACCAAAGCTCCCCCATATTAATGAGAGAACTTTGTAAATTAATAGAAGTTTTAAATTCTTTTTTCTTAAACTCCTACCGGCACCAATCTAATTGTTAATTCGACACCAGCTTCGGTTACTGTAAATGTAAATGTTTGAGCTATGAAATCGATATAAGTAATTTTGCCAACATAAACACCTAAAGGAAGATTTGCAAAAGCTTTGCCATCAATATCAGTAGTAAACGAACCTTTAATACCTGTAACTTTAATTGGGACTTTTTCTACTGGATCTCCTGTTAAGTCGTGAACTGCTGTGAAAGCAACAGGGAATTTAGGCAGAATAATATTATGCGAGTGAATCCCTTCTCGTATAGGTTCTAATATTAAAGCAAATTCAGAGTAAGCCTGTAGTTGCGTATCCTTAATGGCTTTCATAGCACCATCTATCTGATTGGCTAAAATATCTGCAACTTCGATGTCGATTGCATTTATTTTTTCTGTTACTCCTTTTTTAATTTTTTTTGCAGTGTTAGGTAAATCGGCATAAGGAGCAAATTTATTTCGGAAAGCTGTTAAATTAGTGATTTTGCCAGTTGTTATTCCTGTTTCGGTACAATCGGCAGTATGAAGTCCAAAAAAAGTGATAGCTCCATCAACATCCTGCAATAATTTTTCGGGACGTGCTTTAATACATTTTCCTCTTACGAATTTCATCTTACGATAGTTTACTAAGTCTTTTTTGTATTTATATAAAGCAGCTAAAGGTTCGGTAATGTCGATAAAATTATCGACAAGTTCAATGCGGTACATCATTTTTTCCTCGGCTATTCCTGTATCATCTGAACCTTGAGAGATACCCAAATCGTGAAGCAATACTTGTTTTGCTTCGAGTAACAAAAAAAGCGTAATAATAAATGGATAGGTTGCAAACAACAAAATATATGTTGCATAATAGGTTTTCAATTTGCAAAGAATTGAATAACGGATGTAAACTCCTTTTCTCATACTATAAAGTATTTAATTGTTTTTATAAAGTTTTATAGCATGTTTGCCCCTATGCTGCTAAGCTCGACATATAATCTGAGGAAAAGCAAAACTTTTCGCAATTAAAATAACATATTGATTATATGATTACGTTGAAGTTTCTCGAAGTAATAAAGAACGATGTTTTTAATTTTGTAAAGATACTAATTTTTATTAATCCTACAATATTAAGTTTTATTTATTATTTATATTTTAATTATACTAATATTGTAGATAAATGAATTTACAACTATTTTTCAATATTAATTTTTAACTCATAATTGGTACTTCTTCCACCGGATATATCTTTTTGAAGAATTTGTTTATTTATTAAATCATTTATATCTCTTAAGGCAGTATCTGCCGAACATTTTGCAATTTTTGCCCATTTGGTACTCGTTAACTTACCATCGAAGCCTTCTAAGAGTTTATTTAGAATTAATACTTGTCGGGGATTAAATAATTCGGTAGCATATTTGTTCCAGAACTGATGTTTTGTTAAAACCTTTACAAGAATTTGGTCGGAAGCGTATAGTGCATTCATTAAGCAGTTGAGAAACCATTTTAGCCACTCAGTTATATCTAAATCCCCTTTTTGAGTTTTTTCCAATATTTCGTAATATGCTTTTCTTTCTAAACGTATTTGAGCCGACATACTATAGAATCGCTGTGAAATACCATCCGACTTTGCAAGCAACATATCTGTTAAAGCTCTTGCTATTCTCCCATTACCATCTTCGAAAGGATGCAAAGTTACATACCATAGGTGAGCTATTGCTGCTTTTAAAACAAAATCGGGTTTTTCATTTGCATTAAACCAATCTAAAAATACGCTCATCATTGTATTTAGTTCTTTTGCATTAGGTGCTTGATAATGTACTTTCTCATTTCCTAATGCCCCCGATACAACTTGCATTGGTCCGTTTGAATCGTCACGCCAAATGCCTGTTTTTATTTTATACATTCCGCTTCTACCTGATGGAAATAATGAAGTATGCCAATTAAATAATCTATCTTCGCTAAGAGGGTTATTAGCTTGTTGTACTGCATCAAACATCATATCTACAAGTCCATCTACATCTCTATCGGAAGTTATTAAACTCGAAATATCCATACCTAATCTACGTGCAATTGATGAACGAACCTGATCTGAATCTAAAATATGGCCTTCAATTTCGGAAGTTTTCAAAGCCTCCAACGTTAAGGTTTCTAAAACTGCTTCATTTCTCAAATCAAATCCTAAAGCCTCCATTCTACCTATTATTTTGCCTTGCAAAAGCCGTGCATTTGAAAGTAAAGGCAGTATAACTTCAGCATCCCATATAAAATTAGGCCAATCAAGTTGATGATAAATGTAAGTTTTCATTTTCAGTATATTTTATGCAAAAGTATAAAATATTCTCCGCATATACAAATTATTCTCCGCATATTTTGCGGAGAATAGAGTTGCTAATCTCCGCAAGAGTTTAATTGCTTTGGAAGATAATTATTGAAATAATAAATTCCAGTTTCGTGTTTGTATTAACCAATAGTATCTATATTCATAAATATCTTTGTCTACCCCAAATCTAAAAATTATAATCTCTTGGTTCGCCTGCTAGTTCGCGGCCATTAAGAATATTTTCATCATAATATTTTCGTGGGCTATGAGTCTTTTTTAGTTCCATTAGTTCAGTTAAATTATTACTCTTTGTTATTTTCATCTCTGCAAGCATATTATACTCT
>CAYRBL010000267.1:1765-5116 GCA_964422385.1 uncultured Bacteroides sp. | reverse complement strand
CGATGTCGTATTTATTACAAACGGAGCTTAGGAAATCATAAACTTCTTTGTTGGTTACGTTAGCTGTAGCTAAATCTTCTACATTCCCAGATTTTGCCATGATTAAATGATCGCAATGAACTGAAGAAGGAACTGAAGTTGTATTTTTTCCTGCCATCATAAACTGCAACAAGGCCATTTGTGCTGTCGCATCCTGCATAGCTACTCTGTCTGGAGCAAAATCAACATAATCTACACCTCTTTTTAGGGGTGCTTCAAGATTGTTTTCGTACAAATGACTATACAATAGCTTCTCGCTAAGTGTTAATGGATGGTTTAATACATTTCTTGCCTTTCCTACCTTGGTAGAAAGTTCATCGTAATACTTTTTAATCATTTCGTAGTCGAACAACATATCTTTTTATTTTATTTATATTAATTAATGTGGTATAGGAATACCTATTATGATAAGTTTATAACAACTGAATTGTATAAATTGTTTTCATTTAATTTTATTTAACACAAAAAACTAAGAATGACTTCAATAAATTAGTTTTTAAACCAAAAGTTAAACAAAAGTTTCTTGAGAAATATCATTCTCCAACATCTTTACAAACATTTGTAAGCTAGTTTATATATCTCTTTTATTTCTTCGTTTTATCTTTATTAAAAATGTTTTTATACTAAAAGAACCTTTTATTCTAAAATAAAAGGTTCTTTTGTTATCTAATTAAATTCTTTTTTTTAATGCTTAGGTTCTTCTGGTACAAGCAACTTAGTTTTGGTATCATCAACAATTTTCTTCAAAAACCATTCAGGGTAGCCTGGTTGGCTTGGAGAAGCTGCTTGTGTATATCCATTTTTAATGAATTTTCCATCTTTTTCCTTCTTTACATTACCATCAATGTACTTTACAAGCAAATATTGACCAAGTTTTTTAGCTCGCATTGCCGTTAGATTTGCAGAAGTATTAGAATAATTATTCAAAACTTCTATTGCTTTTTCTTTACTTATTTTAAAAGCTTCCATCGCTTCCTTATCTACATTAGGAACCTCTGCCACAAACTTATTCTCCAACTCACTCTGTACTTTCTGCACATCTTTTATCATCATATTGTATCTGGTATAGCAGAAATTTGAGATAAAATTAAAGATCCAGAAGGCTGAAGTTTCAGAATATTCTATCATACTTCCATTACCTTCTCTAAAAGGCTCAGGAATTTTAGTTATACCGCAATACATTGGCACATAAATAGTGCTATAGCTATCATCAACACTAAACCATAATATTCCAGCAATAATCTCTGGCATATTTGGACGAGATTGTGCCACAAAAGAGAAGCCGGTTTGCTGTGTAGAAATAGCTCTTTCGTTTAAATATTTCTTTCCTTCAGCTTTCCAGGTAAGCGGACGCCAACGGTATCCACATTCGTAAGGACCAGCACCAACATCTTTTGTCATATCAAAAGGAGTGCCTTCAAAATGATCTCTCATCAAGCCTATAACATCTTGTAGCGACAATTTATTATCAGGTTTTATCCATAAAGGCATTCTATTTTTCAAGTTTTCACCCTTAATATAGTCGATATATTGGCCCATATCTTTATTCACTTTATTAAAGCCCGACCAAACCCTACCTTCACAGAAACGAGCACCTTCGAAGTCAACTGGAGCATACACATCCGAGAAACTAAAGTCCTTATCTTCGCCTTTAAACCAACCTTTGCTCTTTGCAAAAGTAACAACATCATAAGCATACACATTTTCGACTCTTGGATCGAAAATCTTACTTAAATTCTTACTAGAAATAGAGTTTTTTTCCTTATCAAAAGGGAATGTTGTAATACGAGCGTGGTTTGCATGACCCGAAATGAAGCCGTCAGGGATGCGACGTGCCACCCAAACAGCACCTTTGTCGTATATTTTCTTGCCATCTTTGCCTACACTTGGCGAACCTTTTCCCATAATCTCGAAAATCCACACTTCATTAGCATCAGATACTGATATTGACTCGCCTTCGCTTGCGTAACCATACTCAGCTACCAATTCGGCCATAACTTTTATTGCTTCACGAGCAGTTTTGGAGCGTTGAAGCGCAATATACATCATACTTCCATAATCTACTATGGCTGTGGTGTCGTGACAGTCTTCGCGACCACCGAAAGTAGTTTCTCCAATTGCAACCTGGTATTCATTCATATTGCCAACTACCGAAAAAGTGTGGCGAACTTGCTTTATTTTTCCCATCGGTCTACCTGAATCCCAATCCACTACATCCATCATATAATTTTCTGGATAATCTTTTGCAGGACGGAAGTAAAGTTCGCCATACAAGGTGTGCGAATCCGCAGCATAGGAAATCATACACGAACCATCCTTAGATGCACCTTTGGTAACTAAGAAATTTGTACAAGCATTGGTATTTATTATACCAAAAAAGAAGGCTATTAAGCCAACAATAATGATTAAACGATATTTTTTCATAAATTCTTACTGATTATTTATGCGACAAATGTAGTTAAAAGTATTCAATTATTGGATAAAAAAGATTTATTTATGAAAATTATTTTTTAGAGGAGGTGTTTAGGTGTTTAGACTATTAGGCTTTTAGGTGTTAATAATAAGAATTATTTTTATAATATATTTTAGGATATTTATATGAATTGGTTTAATGGTTATTTTAATACTAATTTTATTATTTTATAAAAGAATTTCTTTTGTAAGATAATAAATTTAAAAACTCTTTATTAAAAATAAACATATTAATCTGACTTATATACTTTTTTAGTCTCAAATTTTAGTTGTAAAAGAAGAAAATCTCTTTCGCTGATGAATAAATGTCCTTCGAAGCTTAAAAAGGCATAATGTCTACTGGAAAAAAACACTTTTTTCATCAGCGAAAGCCCGAAGTTGTTCAGCGAAGGTCCGATTTTGTTCAGCGAAAGTCCAATTTTATTCAGCGAAGTACCGATTTATATTAGCGAAGGTTAATTTTTTAACAGCGAAAGAGCGTTTTTTAACAGCGAAAGTAAATAGCTAATCAACTAAAGCACATTTTTCGGTAGCGAAGATCCCTTTTTAAGTAACGAGAGTACATTAACAATAATTTAAGGCTATTTTAAATGTATCGTATTAAATCTTTTTATGATTTAATTAATAAATTTCTTCTTCATCAAAACAAAAACATCAAACAAAAAACAATTCATACCAAAATAATAAAGAAAAAGATTCGTATTAATTGCTTTTTTATAATACTTAGAAGTATTTCCTACTAATGAAAGGATGTAATTTATGAGATTCTTTGTTTGGTTTATGAATGAATGTTACTTTTACACAAAAAAAGATAGTTTGTTAAAGGAATTTCTTCTTTTG
>CAYRBL010000267.1:0-1665 GCA_964422385.1 uncultured Bacteroides sp. | reverse complement strand
TTTTGCTACTAATAAATTCTTTTTATTTAATAAATAAAAGACCTTTTTACATAAAAAAAGAGGCATCGTTTAAGATTCTTTTTTTCTCTTTGGTAAGAAATTTTCTCTTGATAAACCCAAAAAGAGTCTAGTTGAAGGGAAAATCTATCTAGCAGAGGTATAAATCTCTCTAGCAGCTCAATAAAACTTCCTTTTTTGTCTGCTAGAGTCCCTTTTTGTTCTGCTAGAGTCCCTTTTTTGTCTGCTAGAGAGCATTTTTTGTCTGCTAGAGAGCATTTCTTGTCTGCTAGAAAGCAATTCTTATCAGCTAGAGAGCAATGTTGTGCTGCTAGAGAGCATTTTTTGTCTGCTAGAGAGATTTGATGAGTAAACATACAACAATATGAAGCTTTTATAGGAAAATGCTCTAATTACAGAAAACAACAAAGTGTGGCTAAAGGCATTTTTGGAGTAGCAATTGTTCCTTTTTCTTTATTTTAATAAATAAAATTCTTATTCATCAAAATAAAAACATCATACAAAAGACAATTCATACCAAAAAGAAAAAGAAAAGGAGTATTATTAATTCTTAATTTTTAATTCTTAATTGTTTCTCCCGATTTTATCCGCTAATCGACTTCGTCGTTAAGCGGTTGGTCTCAATTATTAATTATTAATTATTAATTATTAATTGATTTTAGCTCTTCTTCCGATACATCCTAACCGCCAACGTAATGGCAATGAACGCATATACCGACATCGAGAGAAACTCGGTGCCCAATTCTTTGAAACCTGCACCTTTGAGGAGCACCATTCTGATGACTTTTACAAAATAACTAATGGGATTAACAATATTGAGGTTTTGTGCCCACTGCGGCATACTTTCTACGGGCGTAAAAAGACCACTAAGCAGTATAAATATTACCATCAGAAACCACGCTATAAACATAGCCTGTTGCTGGGTTTCGGAAATGGTTGAAATAAACAAACCGATGCCAAGCAATGTTAAAATGTAGATGCCCGCAAAGGAAAATACCACCCCTACACTGCCCAGCATTGGCAGCGAAAAGATGAGTTTGGCCAACAATAATCCTAAGCCTAGCTCGAACATGGCGATGACCCAAAAAGGGATTAATTTGCCTGCCACAAATTGGTATTTTAGGATGGGTGTAACGTTGATTTGCTCTATCGTACCCATCTCTTTTTCCCTCACAATATTCATAGCCGACAGAAACAAACTGATGATAGACACCAACAAAACCAGTATGCCCGGTACCATATATGTTTTGTAATTCAACTCGGGATTGTACCAATATGAAGTGGAAGTTTTGATGGGCATTTCTATGTTTTTGCCCAGCGTTTCGACGATTAAATCTTTATTAAAATCTTTTATTATCGACATCGTATAGGCGCTTACCAAACCGGCTGCACTGCCGTTTATCGCATTGATGGTGAGCTTTACCTTAGAGGCATCTTCTTTAATAATATCTCTTTCGAAGTACTGCGGAATGTCCAGAATAAGGTCCGCTTTATTCGATTTCAAATCATTTTCGGAAATATTGTAAGCATCAGAATAATTAATTATAGAATAAAACCTGGAGCCCTTAAACTTGCTAATAAGTTGGCGCGACGCAGGAGATTTGTCGTGATCAATAATATTTATTTTAATATCCTTCATCTCGAAAG
>CAYRBL010000266.1:0-5119 GCA_964422385.1 uncultured Bacteroides sp. | reverse complement strand
TGGTTCACAAGCCCGACTGGCACAAAGGAGTGATTGGAATTGTAGCTTCGCGCCTTTCGGAAGAATTCTACAAACCGAGCATCGTTTTGTCTAATTCCAATGGATTTGCGTCTGGTTCGGCACGTTCGGTTCCGGGTTTCGATATTTATAAAGCCATCGATTCATGCCGCGATTTACTGGAAAACTTTGGTGGTCATATGTACGCTGCCGGTTTGACCATGAAAGAAGAAAACGTGTTGATATTTACCGAACGTTTCGAGAAATATGTAGCGGAAACCATCCTGAAAGAACAAACCTACCCGCAAATAGAGATTGATTCGGTATTGGAATTTAAGGATATAACTCCCAAATTCTTCCGGGTGCTGAAACAGTTTGGGCCGTTTGGTCCTGGGAATATGAAGCCGGTTTTTGTATCGAAAAAGGTTTTTGATTACGGTACAAGCCGCCTGGTAGGGAAGGAGCAGGAACACCTGAAACTGGAACTGGTCGATTCAAGTTCTGAAAACGTGATGAATGGCATTGCTTTCCGTATGTATGAGTACAACGACCACCTGAAAGCCCTCAACCCGCTGGATATTTGTTACACGCTTGAAGAAAATTCATTCAACGGTAATACGTCGATTCAGTTAATGATTAGGGATATAAAGATTGAGGAGAACTAAGAATTAACAATGTATTGGCGCACTTTTGCAAAAGTGCGCCAGCGTGAGGCTTTGAATACTCTTTAAAATTACTTATAATTAAATTTACTTGCAATCTTATTTTTTTATTTAATATTTGGATTGATCTCCTTTGCTTTATCAATAAAAGTATGATATTGCTTCCACATATGAGATTTTGCATGGTTTGTCTTTATTCTTGTAAAATTGGTTACATTGTTTTTATCATCATAATTTTTCGATAAATTTAGTGATAAACAATATTCCAAATGATATGCACTTTCTATGAACTCTTTTTTCAAGTTTTCAAGTTTTCTATTTGAAAATTTCTGATTTATTAATTCTTTATTTTCATGTATCAATTTAAATATTGGATAATAGTATTTTAATTTATCATCATTATGTCGTAGATTTTGCATATCATAAGTGAACAACTTACTAAATTTAAGTGCTAATTTGGAGTCTAATCCATACCTTAATATATATAATCCAATAAATGTACTCGGTATTGGAACTAATGTAGAGAAAATATCTAACTTATATGTCGTTTCCCAAATTCCTATTCCTAATAATGGTAAAATTGGAACTAATAAGACACTGATTATTGCTAGAATATTTACAATAGCATTTCGACTGTTTGGTGCAATATTATATCCAATGACAAGTAAAATGAGACCTGCCACAATACTAAGATTAATATAAATCAAGAATACATATACAGCAAGAGAGAAGGGAAATAATATAATCCATCTAAAGATTTCATTCTTTCGGACTTTTTTTATTATATGATCAATTATATCTAATATTTTATCACCAAACTTAAAGCTTAGTATTATTAATACTATATTAATAGAAATTATAAGAAGAATATAAACTATTATCACTCCCATATCAAAATAAATTTTATAAGAAACCTGAAAATTATTAGATAAAACACAACATACTTTTAAATCAATAAATTATTTCCTCTTTTTACAATAGCGTCATATTTTTGACAAACAATATTTGCCGATTTATGAATTTGATTTTTTGCTTTTAAGAACTTAAAATCAGTATCTTCTAATTCAGGATATATTCGAATTTCACCATTTTTATTTTCAAATAAATGCAATAAAAGTACGTGGTTAAATTCATGAAGGCTATCTTCTAATTGTTTGTAAAGGTCTCGTAAAGTTTTGGAAGTAAATTCAAAAGAATACTCATGTAATCTTTTCTCAGTTTCTATTAAAGTTTCAATTTCATTTATAAAAAATGTTTTTCCAAAATCTTTATTATTTAAAAAGTTTAAAACAGATTTTGGAAAGACTTCGGAAATTAGTTTTGAAAACAACTCCTTATCTTTTTGTAACCAATAATCATTTAAGTATTCTAAATTTATATTAGTATTACTAATTGTGAACATAATTTTCGATTTTGTAAATTTAATAATGACTTATTCTTTATACATTTAAGTTACATTTGGTTTGACTAAACTTACTACCCATCTATTCCATGATTTACACTCTTTAATTAATATATTTCTTATCCAATTATATTTTTCATCATCAATCGTTTGAAGTATTTTCTTGCTGATTCTAAATTTCCCTAGATTCCTATATAATTCAGCTAACATAATTTTTTGTTGAATGTCTGATTGTTCAATAATTGCAATTAGTTTTTTTACATTATCAATCCAACGTTTTTTATCCAATCTACTGTTGAATATTTTCTTTTTATATCTAATCCTGTCATTATATGCCCACCAAATTGATAATCTAATAGTTTTTTCTTCTTCTTGATTCTCAGCAATTCCTTTTTGAAGGGCTTTAAAGTAATCGTCAATATCCAAAGAGCAGATTTTTTCTGGTAGTTTTTCGTTTGGGTCTCTTTTTACTTTTTTATCTTGATATTCTTTATTTTTTATTTCCCAGGCTAAATATTCCTCAGTAAGTTCCAATTTGGTATGTCTCAACTCCTCATCATAAATCACTCCAGTAAAAAATTCGTCCTTTGGATCAGTACATTCAACTTTATAAAAAATGTCTTTAAAATCATTTCCAAGATGAGTTTTATCAGGGTAAACATAATCAATTTCTTTTTGCTTGTTTACCCAGAAAATTGTATTACAATGTTTACATTTAGAGATGGTTGGCAATTTGGGAAGCATTTTTGCAATCATCCTAGAGTCAGAATATAACACTCCTCCAAAGGTGTTACCACTTGATATACTACCCCTGTAAATAACTTCGCCACAACCCGGACAATTATAGTATGTATCAGGACCTATTCTCATATTTGGATTGATTTAATTTTCATAATAAATACTACATGGTGTTCTTCCCAATTTTCGTGCTTTATCTATTAATATAGTTTGCACTTTAGAATTTTAGTTCTTTTCATTTTTGATGGCTGAAAAAATCAGCCATAATAAACCTGCAATGCCTATAACTATAGCAAAATTCCCTAAAATATTATATAAACCGTATGTATTACTATATGTTATTAAATTTACTTGATTAAATTTATCCTGAACTTCAGCACGAAGATAAGTAATATGAGCTTGATTTTGCATTATTTTACTAAAAAAGTAAATGGCCACACCAATAATAGTTATTAAAATTGGGACTATTAATGAGGTTTTCTTAGGTTTTTTTTGTTCCATTATATTTAATTTGACGTTTAAGATTATAAAGTCATTTAAACCTTAATCAATAGACCTATAGCATAGTGGATCATCTGGTATAATTAATGGGATTAACCACTTATTAGAATTTTTACATTCTTTAATGATTTGATCTTTAATCCAATATGTATTTTCATCTATGGTTTGAAGAATATTAATACAATTATCAAATTCACCTAAATTTCTATTTAATTCAGCTAGCATAATTTTTTGTTTATTAATAGTTTTAACGGCTCCTGAATATTTATAGTTCTGTTTATCTAATATCTCATCCAATATTAATTTGTTTTCAATGTTTGATTGTTCAAATAATTTAATTAGTTCTTTTATGTTTTTAATCCTACGTATTTCATTTCTCTTGTTATAGGAATATTGTTTTTTTTCTTCATATTGATCAGAACCAGGAAATTTAGGTAAAGGTCTTATTTTGTCATTAAATGCCCACAAAATATTTTTTCTAATATAAATAGCTTGCTCTGTATTTTTAACTATACCTGTTTTAAGTGCTTTGAAATAATCATCAATTGTCAAAAACGGTTCAGGAATAGGTTTATTTTTTAGTGCCCTGTATTTATCAGTATATTCTCTAGTATATCTACCAGGACTTATTTCTATTGTGGTATAATATTCACTATAACTTTCAAAAATATCACCTTTTACATAAATATATTCATTTGATTCATCTAGCCAATAAATTGTATGACATTTTGTGCATTTAGCAATTATCGGAGTACTATAAAGACCACGTTTAATTATTTTACCGTCCGAATAATAATTTGATCCAAACACCCTACCATGTTGGTATTGAGTTTTAGAATATACATTATTGCAATTTGGACATTTAAAACGTACTATTCTTTGGGAATCATATTCAGACATAGTTTTATTAGTTTATAAAGATTAGTTGGATGTTAGAATTGATAAAAATCACACAGAATGTGTGTTAATTACTAGTTATCATAATGAAACTTAAAGTTATCATTGTTATTTCACAAAGTATCTGCATAACTAAGACAAAGTCAAAACCGGGTAAAGATTTACTTGCTTTGATTTGTACAATAATCCATACAATAAGTATTGATAAATAAGCAAAGTTTAATTTAGATGAATTATTTTTAAAATGAATTATAAAGATGATAAATGATAAAATAACAAAGAAGATTAAAGTTTTAATAAGTGAGTTTAATAATCCCACATAGATTTTTTTCATAAAATATAATTTTAAATGGTTTAAAACTAAAAACTATATCGTACAAATTTATACATTTATTTTAGAAACGTACACAAGTAAAAAGGAAAGTTCTATTTTCTGCCTGACTTACTCTATTATTTTCTTTTCTGTAGCCTCATCAGCCACAGGAATCGTTTCTTCTGCTTTATTTTCTTCCAGCACAAAGCGTTTGTAATACGAAATCATAAGCGTGGTGAGCGGAAGGGCAATAATCAGTCCCACCATTCCCATCAACGAACCCCAAATGGAAAGTGATAACAGAATGACAGCCGGATTCAGTCCGGTAACTCTGCCCATGATGCGTGGCGTGAGAATCAGGTCTTCGAGCAACTGAATAACCACAAAAACCACTGCAATTCCAATCATCACCGACGTTAAACTCTGTCCCGTTTCGAACGATTGTAGCAAGCCCAGCATCAACGAAGGAATTATGGCTACGGCTTTCAGATAAGGAACCATATTCAATACGCCAATCAGAACGCCCATAACTATGGCGAGTGGCAAACCAATAATGCTGAATCCGATAATGAAAAGTATTCCTACAATAAGCGCTATCAGTGCCTGCCC
>CAYRBL010000265.1:0-5124 GCA_964422385.1 uncultured Bacteroides sp. | reverse complement strand
GAGCCAAGAATTGAAGGTTGGAAGATATTAGAGTTAAAACTTTTGGCAGATGTTGGTTTGGTAGGCTTCCCTAATGCTGGTAAATCAACATTACTTTCTGTAGTTTCTGCTGCTAAACCTGAAATTGCAGATTATCCTTTCACAACTTTAGTTCCTAATTTAGGTATTGTAAGGTATCGTGATGATAAATCATTTGTAATGGCAGATATCCCTGGAATTATCGAAGGAGCTGCCGATGGAAAAGGATTAGGATTAAGATTTCTCCGTCATATAGAGCGTAATTCATTATTACTATTTATGGTTCCTGCTGATGCAAAGGATATCAAAAAAGAATATAAGATATTATTAAATGAATTAAAACAATACAATCCTGAATTAATTGACAAAACAAGGATACTGGCTTTAACTAAATCAGATTTATTAGACGCTGAATTAATAAAGATGATTAAGAAAACCTTGCCTCGCACCTTGCCTCACGTTTTCATATCGTCATTAACAGGACAAGGTATAATGGATTTAAAAGATATAATCTGGAAATGCCTTAACGAATAATTTTATTTTAATTTATAATAAAAAAAGGTCTATTGAAACTCAATAGACCTTTTTTTTATACTATATATATAATGTATGTTTACAAATTAAAATTTATAGGTAAGCCCCCCAGTCAAAAAGATTCCCCCTAAACCTATTTCGGCATTTACACCAAATCTATCATTAAAGAAATATCTTCCACCCATAGCCAATCTTAAAGCAATCGGAGAATCAAAGCTAATTTCTGGCTTAGGATGAACAACAGCTATTGAATCAAACTTTGAGGTTTGCTCATATTTATAATTAAAGTTAGCATAACCAATATGAGCCATAAAATAAGGATCGAACTTATCTGTAGTTGCAAAATGCCAAGTACCCATAATTGCAAATCTTGCGCGATTAACAGTAGCTTTGTAATCATAAGTAACATCACTGAAGTTAACAATAGTACTTGCATAAAAGAAATTAAACCCTACCCCAATCTGATCGGTAATTAAGCGTTCATATTTAATACCAACTGGGCCAAAATCGCTTACTGTATAATCAGGTCTTAAGCCACGTGTAGCATCAAAACTTTTATTAAAATCTTGTTCTAAGATTGTAGAATAGAAATTAGGAAAGCCATAATAAACATCAATTAAAGATTTGCCTTTTGCAATACAATTAATTGGTGTTGTAGCTGGAGCTTGAGCTTTAACAGTATTATAAGTTAGAAATAAAATCAAAGTTAGTGTAATTGTAAAATGAATTCTTTTCATAAGTTTGCTATAAATTATATGCTTAAAAAATATTTGTCAAAAGTAATAAAAAATAATATATCATTTGATTTATTTTTAAATAAAATTTAATTCTATTATTTTCTTTGTATAAAACTAAAAACTATATTTTTAAGAGACATTCTAAAAAAAGAATTACTTTTAATAACAAAGAAAGTTAATATATTTTTTAAAAAACTTACGATTATAGGAATTTATTTCGTATATTTGCTGTTTAATAATAACTAAATATTCAAATTAATTAAAACAGGAGGTTTCTTTATGAGAAAAATTAAATTCTTTTTCAGCATTTACTTAATGATGTTAGCATTTTCATCATTTAGTCAGACAAGCATTTTTGAGATGAGTGATTTCGAAAACTTTCAGAAAATACATAAAAAAATTGCAATTGCGCCTTTCGATATAAGCATCGACCCAAAGTGTATGCCAAGAGACTTAACAGTTGATGATCTTAATAAATTACATAAAAGTGAAGCTTTATTATTACAAGATTACTTTTTCGCAGTAATGTTAAATGAGAACCAAAACAAAAGAATGACTGCAGAACTAATTGATGTAAGAAAGACTAACAATTTATTGGAGAAAAACAACATTAATTTCTTTAATGTATCTAAAACAACATTTGAAGACCTTACTAAATATTGTGAAGTTGATGGTATAATAACTGTTTCTTTATACAAATCGACTCCATTATATGGTGAAAAGATGAGAAACAGAGTTGACATTAAGGTTTCTATTCACGATAAAAGCGGCAAACTTTTATGGGAGTACTTTGATGGTTATGCTGTAGGTACAGAAAAGAGTGCATTTTCATTAGCAAAAGAACTTTTAGAAAAAGCTGCACGCAAAGTTCCTTATAGAAATAAAATCAAAGAACAGAAGAGTTAATTTCTAACTAAACGGTTCCAATAGGAAATTAGTTTTTACTTAAAATCATTTCCAAAATCAATGTTTATGAAAAATTTAAATTACTTTATTAGATTGAATAAATTAATTTATCTATTACTATTTCTTATAGTAATAATAAATATTCAATCTTGTGTTAAGGATGGGGATTTCGAACTAAATAAGTTAGCAAAGAATCAATACAATGGTACTTTTGCTGCTCCCTTCGTTAACTCGCATCTTACCTTAAAAGATATCTTAAAAGATACCGCAGGTATTATTCAGGAAAATGTTGACCACTCACTTAAACTTGTATACTCTACAAGTAATCTTTATTCGTTAATGGCTAAAGATATAATGGTAATTCCTGATCAAAGTATTAAAACAGATTCTACTAATATCCCTATTATGGTAATTCCATTGGGAGATTCTATAATCATTTCGTTAACTAAACCCTATTCTTTTCAATTACCTCAAGCAGGACAGAAAGTTGATAGTATCCATATTAAATCTGCAAAATTAAGCTTGGGTATCGAAACTAATATCAACCATGTTGGGAAGATGGAATTATCTATTCCTAATATTAGAAAAATAAATGGTGATACTTTAAAAATAAACTTACAGTACAACTATCCTACTCCAATGCCTATTACTAATATTGATCTATCGGGTTATACTATTCATTTTGATAATTCATCAGGACATATTAATGAATTAACATTTCAATATAAGCAAATATTATATGGAGACAATAACCCTAATACTGGTGGATATTTTATACATTTAAATGATACCATTAGAAATATTCAATATGGTAAACTCTTTGGGTATATCGGACAATATTCGTTTAATTTAGCTGATACTACATTCTTCGATATTTTCAATAATAATACGATCATGGATAATCTACAATTATCTAATGTAAATGTAGGTATAAACTATACAAATTCTTATGGCGTTCCTCTTCAGATTAAGGTTGATAAATTTCAAGCCTATTCTGCAACTAATACTGTTGCAATACATGATTTCCCTAGCCCTAATCCAATTCAACTAAGCTATCCAAAGGTTACACTTAACCAAGTTGGGCAATCAATTGCTGGTACTATTCCATTAACTCAAAGCACTGACCTTGCTAATGCAATAAATATTGCTCCTAAATTTATGGTGTATAACATTACAGGTCTAACAAATCCTACAGGCACTGCTCCTGAAGAAAACTTTGTTTTAGACACTAGCAAATTTACAGTTGGTGTTAATATTGAAGTTCCTTTGGAAGGTAAAATTGGTGGTTTTGTAATTCAAGATACACTTGACCTTAGCCTTGGCAACATTAATGAAATCGATAATGTAACTTTTAAGGTTATAACTACAAATGCCTTCCCTTTAAGTGCAGATGTACAAGTGTACTTCACTGATTCTAATTATGTAGTGAAAGACTCTTTGATAACAACTGGCCAAAGGATAATTATGTCAGGTATAGTTGATCCTGTAACTAAGAAAGTAACTTCTCCTACTACTAAGTATTCTGATATTATATTGGATAATCCTAGAGTTATGCATCTTTTATCTGCAAAGAAAATGATTATAAGAGCTAAATTAACTTCATATAATTATAATCTTGGACAAACTGTCAAGATATTTAAAGATAATTATATTGATGTGAAGTTGGGTGTGAAGGCCAAGTTAAAAGCAAACTATTAATAAGGGGGTGATTATATGAAACGAAATTCAATTTCTACTCTTATCTTAGCTTTAGTTTTACTTTTCTTTACTGTAAAAACACAAGCTCAAGAAGGAAATGTTATCAATTTTATGCAAACAGTTCCTCAATCAAATGTTAATAATCCGGCTTTAAATCCATCAGTTGGGTTTTATATTGGGTTACCTTCTTTTTATTTAGGTTTAGATAATGCTAATTTTGCTTATAATAATGTTATTTCAAAAAGGAATCTTCCAAAGCCTTATGACTCTAGCTACATTGATGTAGATAAGTTTTTAGGTACATTAGATAAAACAAATAAACTTTCGTATGAAGGCTCAATTCAATTGTTTGCCTTAGGTTTTAAAGTACAAAAAAGTTACTTCACTTTATCGCTTAGCAATAAGTTTACAACTAACTTTAATTTCACCAAAGACCTAATGACATTTATATTGAAAGGGAATGAATCTTTCATTGGACAAAATGCAAATATAGGAGACTCTAAATTTGGTTTGAATAATTATATGGAAGCAGCTTTAGGTTTTTCAAGAGAGATTAACAAAAACCTTACTGTTGGGCTTCGCTTTAAATATTTAGTTGGGGTTGTTAATATATATACTGAACGATCTAGTATTAATATTTATACTGACCCTAACACTTATGCATTGTCTGCTTCATCAGATGTATTTATTCGTACTTCTTCTCCTGTCGATAAACCTTATGATAGTCTTTCAAATATTAAACCTGGTGATTTAAAATGGAAAGATTTAATGAATCAAAACAAAGGTATTGCTTTTGACTTTGGTGGCGAATACAAAATCAATAACAAGCTAGCAATTGGACTTAGTGTTATTGATCTTGGCTATATCGACTGGAGTAGTAATGTAAATAATATTCAAAGTAAGAACCCAAATAATAAATTTGATTTCGCAGGCATACAGATTGACTCTGCTTTTAGTAATGGTGGAATTGGGAACGATGCTTTTAATAAAATAGTAGATTCTCTTAAAAGTGTTATGGGTATTCAAGAAGTGAAAGGTACTAAATATAGAGCACCTCTTAAGACTAAGATTTACTTTAGCGCTTCTTATTTTCTTACCAAAAGCGATAGATTTGGTTTAGTTGTCAGAAACGATATCATTAATCAAGCAGTCAATACTTCTGTTACTGTATCGTACAATAGATATTTTGGTAAGAATATTTCTCTAACATTTGCCAATACTATGGTTGCAG
>CAYRBL010000264.1:0-5149 GCA_964422385.1 uncultured Bacteroides sp. | reverse complement strand
AATTAATAATTTAAAAAGGCAGTTAGACTATTAGTCCATTAGGCTATTAGGAAGACAGGTGAGATGCTATTGCTTTTTAATGGAGCTATACTAATAAAAGATGGTTTTAAAAAGATATAGGATAGGGACAAAAAAAAGGATGCGTCTCACGACGCATCCTTACCTTAAATTAACCTAAAACCATTTATGAAAAGTAAAAAGAGTTTCCTTTATACATTTTACTGTATAAAAGTACTACAATACTCGCTCATATAAACGCAGAAGTATAAAAAAGGTTTGTTAAAAAAGGTTAAACACTAAATAATAATATATCCTCAAATAAATATGTATTGACAGATAACACTATACGGATAAAAAATTCTTAAAATAAAATATAAAAACTTCCAAACATTATCTAAAATTAAAAAATTATTAGAAAATTTTGAGAAAATATCTGCTATAAACAAAAATTAATTTAATTTTGCCGACAAATTATAAAGAATATGGATACTATTTGCGATAGTTGTGGCATGCCCATGACAACAAAAGAAGATTTCGGCGCTGGCAAAAAGAACAATCTGTTCTGCGTTCATTGTACTACTCCTGAAGGTGAGTTAAAGCCTTTTGAGGATGTTCTGGAAGGACTTACAAAGTTTGTGATGGATGCAATGGAGGTGGAAGAAGCCGATGCACGCGAAATTGCCAGAGAAAGTTTGAAGACAATGCCAGCTTGGCAGGACATTAATTAAAAGGAGACTTATTATTATAGAAGCTCAATTCAATTTTCCGCCCAAAACAAATCAACATTTATAATTCATTTAATGAATATTTTTAAAAGGAGTAAATTTCTTAAATATACTGCTTATACTATCACTATAGGCTTTGCAATTATCGGGTTCGTTTTTCTTACTGTTTTCTTTGCAGTAAAATTAAATCTTACCAAGACTAAAGGTAGCGTTGATTTAAATGATAGATATTTCCAGGAAATATCGAAAAAACAAAGCGCAAATATCTCATCCGACTCCTTGTATAAGGATGTTCAGCGCAAAGTTAGCTTTTTTCAGAAAGTAAGAATTCTGAATGCGTACCATCCTAAAAATGCCGACCTTATTTTGGATGCATATACCAAATGTGGGGATATAAATGTTGGCGAAAAGATGTTTGATGCCATCAATCTTCGTTTAAAGAACAATACTGATTATCAAGATGAGCTAAAAAGTGTGGAAGCTATAAATGCGACCTCAAAAAACATTAATCAACTTAATCAAAACAGCGCTTTCGAATGGATGAATACCGAGGAATGGGAGACGCTTAAGGTGGCGATGGCAAAAGATAAAAAGATAATTGATAGTGTTGCTCAGGTAACTGGAGTAAGTTCGCGAATGATTGTTTCGGTTTTGATTGGTGAACAAATAAGACTGTTTCATTCGTCTCGGGAAGCCTTTAAGAAATGGATGCAACCCTTAAAAATCCTTACAACAGAAACAAAATTCTCTTTAGGTGTAACAGGTATCAAAGAATTTACGGCAATAAAAACAGAAACCTATCTTAAAGATAAGAAATCTCCCTTCTATTTAGGCGAAAAGTACGAACATCTG
Organism: uncultured Bacteroides sp.; assembly: GCA_964422385.1. Lineage (GTDB taxonomy): Bacteria > Bacteroidota > Bacteroidia > Bacteroidales > JACABE01 > JBAXLO01. Next base: position 3,572 of record CAYRBL010000264.1, on the reverse strand, counting down.
CTAGATTTCAGCACAAAGGAAACCCAATCCGAGAGGTATAACCGACTAACTGACTCCAAAAATCATTATTATTCCTATTTATATGCTGCTGTTTCGATGCTGCAAATAAATGAGCAATGGCATAAGGCAGGACTTGACATATCGAAGCGTCCGGAGGTGCTGGCGACCTTGTTTAATTTAGGTTATGAAGTCTCAAAACCACACGCTGACCCAAGTGTTGGGGGATCGAGGATAACTGTTAACGAGAAAGTATATACCTTTGGCTCATTAGCTTTCGAGTTTTATTACTCTGGCGAACTAAACAAGGAATTCCCTTTAACAGCCAACGTATTTACACAAGAATAACTTTACTTGCCGAAATCATCCTTCACCTGAATGGCTACGATTTCACCAGTAACGCACACTTCTCCTCCAGCCAAAAGTTGAGCTTCCACAACTACTTTGCGACCCTTAACTTCTTTTATAATCCCTCTGATTTCTAACTCAACTCCTATTGGTGTTGGCTTCTTATAGTCAACCTTTAGAGACGCAGTTACACAACGTGGTGCATTATAATCCTTAAGCTCTATATTATTTTCCTTAGCCAATGCCAAAGCCGCCGAACCTGTGCCGTGGCAATCGATTAAAGAGGCAAGCAATCCCCCGTAAACAAAGCCAGGGATAGCTGTATGATAATCTTTTGGAGTAAAACGCGTGATAGTTTCCTCACCGTTCCAAAATGTCTTTAACTGGTATCCATCTGCATTCAACCGGCCACATCCATAGCACTTTCCAAAGTGGTCGGGGTAGTAATCTTGTACACCTTTCATAGTATCGTATTTTATTTATTTAGCTTAATAAAGAATTTATTTAAAAAAAAGTTCATATCATAGGATTTATAGCTTTAAAAACAGATAAAATCATCCAACTTAACTTACTTAATCATAATACAATCAGCAACATTTGTTAAAAAGTAAACAAATACCTAATTATGTTGTTTAATAATATTAAATTTAAAACAATAACAACATGGATTTCAATTTTACAGAAGAACAATTAATGATCCAAAGTGCAGCAAGAGACTTTGCACAAAGGGAATTACTAGAAGGTGTTATCGAAAGAGACGATCATGGTATCTTTCCTGCCGAACAAATTAAAAAACTAGCAGAGCTAGGTTTTTTAGGTATGATGGTTGACCCTAAATACGATGGAGGTGGTATGGATGCTGTGTCCTATGTATTGGCAATGGAAGAAATTTCTAAAATTGATTCAGCAGCAGCTGTAGTTATGTCTGTAAATAATTCATTAGTTTGTTGGGGTCTGGAAACCCACGGAACAGAAGCTCAAAAAGAGAAGTATCTTAAACCACTTGCCAGAGGCGAAAAGATAGGTGCTTACCTATTATCAGAGCCAGAAGCTGGGTCGGATGCTACTTCTCAAAGAACTACTGCTGAAGACAAAGGCGATTATTATCTTTTAAACGGAACAAAGAATTGGATTACCAATGCCAATTGCGCTTCTACTTATTTAGTGATTGCACAAACCAATCCTGAGAAGAAACATAAAGGTATTAATGTTTTTATTGTTGAAAAAGATTCTCCAGGCATCAGCTTAGGACCACACGAAAACAAGATGGGTATGAGAAGTTCGGATACGCACTCAGTGATGTTTACCGACGTAAAAGTTCCTAAAGAAAATAGAATTGGTGAAGATGGATTTGGTTTTACTTTTGCCATGAAAACATTGGAAGGCGGCCGTATTGGTATCGCTTCTCAAGCATTGGGCATCGCTTCTGGCGCTTTCGAAAGAGCAGTTAAATATGCAAAAGAAAGAAAAGCTTTCGGTACCGAAATTGGCAACCATCAGGTTATTGCTTTCAAACTAGCTGATATGGCTGTTAAGATCGAGAATGCAAGAAATCTTTGCTTAAAAGCTGCTTGGTTAAAGGATCAGCATCTTCCTTACGGAACTGCAAGTGCTATGGCTAAACGTTATGCTGCAGACATTGCAATGGAAGTTACAACCGAAGCCGTTCAGATTCATGGTGGTTATGGTTATGTAAAAGAGTACCATGTTGAGCGTTTGATGCGCGAAGCTAAGTTGACACAAATCTATGAAGGTACTTCTGAAATACAAAATGTTATTATTTCTAGAGCTGTTTTAAAAGATTAATCATTTATATATTTAAATAATATGGCAAAGATTTTAGTTTGTATCAGCAATATTCCTGATACCACTACAAAGATAAAGTTTGTCGACAACAATAAGTCTGTCGACAATGCCGGAACGCAGTGGATTATTAATCCTTGGGACGAACTGGCGCTCACAAGAACCTTAGATATTAAGGATGCTTCCAATGGTTATATCGAGAGTGTAACTGTTGCGCATGTTGGGTTTGCCGATTCGGAAGCTACTATCCGTAAGGCTCTGGCAATGGGTGCTGATAACGGCATTCGTATAAATGCTGAAGCTAAAGATTCGTATTCAGTGGCAGCACAATTAGCAGAAGTTATCAAACAAAATAATTTTGATGTGATTGTTTGTGGTATCGAATCAAGCGATTTCAATAATTCATCAGTAGGTGGTATGCTTTCTGAAATGCTTTCGATTCCTTCTGTATCTTCGGTTTCTAATCTTGTTATAGAAGATGGAAAAGTGAATGTGAAGAGAGAAATTGATGGTGGCTACGAATCTATTTTAACTCCTTTGCCTTTTATTGCTGTTGTGCAAAAAGGTATTGCCAAAGAGCCTCGTATTCCTTCTATGAGAGGTATCATGTCGGCACGTACCAAACAATTGCAAGTTGTAGAAGGTACTGCTGTTGATAGTTTTGTTGAGTATGTCGATTTCGAATTACCAAAACCTAAGTCAGGTTGTAAGAAAATTCTTCCTGAAAACGTAAAAGAATTGGTAGATTTATTACACAACGAAGCAAAAGTAATTTAATAAGGAACATTTAAATCATAAATTATGTCAGTATTAGTATATACAGAAAACTGGGATGGTAAATTCAAGAAATTATCATTCGAACTTATAAGTTATGCAAAAGAAATTGCACAGAAATTAAATTTAGATGTTACCGCATTGACCTTTGGCGACGTTAGCGACGACGAATTAAACAAATTGGGTTTGTATGGTGCTTCTAAAATTATTATTGTTAAAGATGAAAAGTTAAAAAGCTTAGAGAATAATGTATTTTCTAACATCATTAGCAATGTTGCCCAATCGATAAATGCAAGTGTTTTGGTGTTGTCAAACAATAACACAGGTAAAGCTATTGCGCCTCGTTTATCGGTAAAACTTAAAGCAGGCTTGGCTTCAGGTGTTGTTGCATTGCCTTCATCTTATGATCCATTTATTGTTAAAAAGAAGATTTATTCAGGAAAAGCTTACGCTAATGTGTGTGTAAAAACTCCTGTTAAGATACTTACTCTTATACAAAATTCTTTCGAAGTTAAGTTAACTGAAACCGCTGCTGCTATCGAAGTATTTCCTGTAGCTTTGAATGCTTCTGATTTCTTAACATCTGTGTTCGAAACCAACAAGCAATCGAATAAACTATTATTATCTGATGCCGACATCGTGGTATCGGG
>CAYRBL010000263.1:0-5172 GCA_964422385.1 uncultured Bacteroides sp. | reverse complement strand
AAAATAGTTTGATGAAAAAAGTATGGATGCCATTTTTTAGTTTTTTAAACTTATTTTTTAATACTAAATAAAACACAATATATCATTTTTACAGCTCTTTGAGAAAAAATAACAACAATTTTACAATTTAATAAAAATTAAAATTACAAAATTCTATTAAAATTATTAGCTGTTGCGAGTATAATATCTTTGTTTAAAAAATATCTTTTCGCTGGATAATGTAGAAAATGTAAACTTCTAAAAATTGTACACTAAAAAAATTATTTAAACAAAAATAAAAAATACCCACTAAACGACTTCTTCATTATAGAAAGTAAATCACTAAATCACAATATCACCATATCACTAAATATATTTTCAATTCATTATTCATAATTATTGAGTACTTTTGTAATGTTTTTAAATAAAATTCGTTTTAGTTGTAACAAAACGAATATTTCGTTCGTCAAACAATTTTAAAATAATAATTATGGAACCAAAAAGATTGCGCAGAAATGTACCCGAAGGAGTAATAAGCGGAGTAGCTGCCGGTATAGCCGAATATTTAGACATCGACCCGGTGATAGTAAGAATTCTATTTGTATTAACAGCTATGTTTGGAATGGGCTTTTTAATTTATTTTGTATTCTGGATAATGATGCCAGCTAAAAAAGAAATGTAATTATGGAAAACAAAAAATTGTACAGAAGTCTAAACGAGCGCAAAGTCGCTGGTGTTTGTGGTGGTTTGGCCGAACATTTTATGATAGATCCTGTTATTGTTAGGATCATATTTATATGTACGATGTTTGGCGGAGTAGGTTTTTTCATCTATGTTGTATTGTGGATAGTGCTTCCAGATAAACCTTACAATGTTTTTGACGAACCAATTCAAGCAAAACAAGAAGAAAAAAAGGAAGAATATACGAATACAACTAACGAAACGTATAATTCAAATACAAATAATATGGAAAATTCGAACGAACAATATCAACCTAAAGATAAAAAAAGAGGCTCTTCAAACATTACTGGTGGTATTATTTTAATTACACTTGGAGTTCTCTTTTTATGCGAAAGATTTATACCAAACATAGATTTTGGCGATTTATGGCCAGTATTACTAATTGTTGTTGGTATTACGGTAGTATTTAAAGGCTTTAGAAAAAAAAATAATAAATAAGAAGGAGCATTTTATGAAATACAAAAACATATTATGGGGTATCGTCCTGATAGGGATTGGTGTCCTTTTTATTTTAAGAAATATGGGTATGCTACACTTCGAGTGGAGACTTATTTTGCAGTTATGGCCTTTGTTGCTAATACTATGGGGCGTCTCACTTATCCCTGTTAAAGATTATATAAAGCTGATAATATCTGTAGTTGCCATCATCATTGCATTGCTAATTATAGGATATAACCGAACTAATATTTACTCCAATTGCAAAACAAATTCTTCGGAATGGAAAGAACAAAGCCTGAACGAAAGCTATGATTCTACTGTAAGCAAAGCCACTTTACAATTGGATGCAGCTGCAGGTAATTTTAAAATAGAAGGAGTAACAGATAAGCTAATTGCATTCGATAATAAAGGATATTTGGGCGAATACAAAATCCTTTCATCTATAGTTGATAGCTCGAAAGTAATAAAAATAGAACTTGGAAAAAAAGTTGTTAATATCGGTATAGATAAAATTGATAATAATAGTTTGGTTAAATTAAATCAGAATCCGCTATGGGACATAGTTGTAGAAGCTGGTATGGCCGATTTGAATCTCGACTTGAGTATGTATAAAATCAATAGCGTAAAAGTTGAGGGAGGTATATCGAAAATAACTATTAAGTTTGGCGAAAGAAGCGAAAGAATTAAACTTGATGTCGAAGCAGGCGCATCATCAGTTAATATATTAATTCCACAAGCATCGGGCTGCGAACTAAAATCTGACAATGTATTGTCGACAAAAGTTATGCCAGGATTTAAAGAAGTAAGTGAAGACACGTATCAAACAGAAAATTTTATTGCGAAATCTAATAAAATATTTGTTTCGATAGATGCAGCTTTATCCAAACTTAATATTCAGAAATACTAAATAAAAAAATACAAAATAAGTATCTTTTTTAAATAAAATGAATATTGATTTAGTGTGTTTTATATAACTAAAAATAGTATTAAGAATTTTAAACAAAAATTAAGCACTTCAACTAGAAAAAGTTTTATACTTTTGAAGATTCTTATTTTAAATAATATTAATGGATAATTTTGTTGTTTCAGCACGTAAATACAGACCTATAACATTTGATACAGTGGTCGGTCAGGCATCGATTACGATTACTTTAAAAAATGCTATAAAGAACAATCAACTTGCTCAAGCTTTCTTATTTTGCGGACCAAGAGGCGTTGGAAAAACTACTTGTGCTAGAATTTTAGCTAAGACTATAAACTGTATGAACATCACAGAGAGCATGGAAGCCTGTGATAAATGCGAATCGTGCACCTCTTTTAATAATTCTGCGTCTTTTAATATTTACGAATTAGATGCTGCTTCCAACAATTCGGTAGATGATATTCGTAATCTTGTCGATCAGGTAAGAATACCACCACAAGTTGGCAAATATAAAGTGTATATTATCGATGAGGTTCACATGTTATCGGCTGCTGCTTTTAATGCTTTCCTCAAAACATTGGAAGAACCGCCAGCTTATGCTAAATTTATATTGGCAACAACCGAAAAGCATAAAATTATCCCTACTATTTTATCTCGTTGTCAGATTTTCGATTTCAAAAGAATATTAATAGAAGATATTTCAAAACATCTTTTATTTGTTGCCGAAAAAGAAAACATAGTTGCCGATTGTGACGCATTAAATATAATTGCTCAAAAAGCTGATGGAGCTTTACGTGATGCACTTTCAATATTCGATCAGTTGGTAAGTTTTGCAGGAAATCATTTAACCTACGATGCTGTTATCGAAAACCTGAATGTATTAGATTATGATTATTATTTTAAGATAACAGATTTTTTCCTTGTAAATGATATCCCATCTTCCTTAGTTTTGTTTAGCGAAATTATAGATAAGGGTTTTGATGGACAGCACTTCCTTATTGGTTTAGGCGAACATTTTAGAAACCTTTTGGTATGTAAAGATGCTATTACGGTTTCTTTATTAGAGGTTGGCGATAATATTAAATTAAAATATAAAGAACAATCTCAGAAGTGTTCAGTTCAGTTCCTTATAAAGGCACTTGAATTGAACAATCAAACGGATTTAAATTATAAAAGCAGCAACAATAAACGCCTTAGCATAGAAATTATGCTGATGCAAGTTTCTTCTATTATTACTGCAACAAACACTACACCTGACCAATCTTATGCTAAGAAGCCAGAGATAATCCAACCAACAGTACAGCCAAAAGCTATGCCTGTTGTGCCTCCTACTCCAGCTTTAAAACCAATTTCACAGGACACGGTTATCAAACCTAAAGTAGCTCCACTACCTGGAATGTCTGGATCTTTTTCGGTAAAGGATAGTATGTCGGACATTAAGAAAGTAGAAAAAGAAATCGAAACTCAAGCAGAAATTATTCAAGCTTCTACAGAGGTTACTCAGGAAATAGTAGATAAAGTTTGGGGAGATTATGCTGCATCAATCGCCGATACTTCAAAGTTACTTTATGTCACTTTATCAAAAAATAAAGCAATCTTAAAAGAGAATAATACTATCGAACTTTCGATAGATAATAAAGTACAGGAAGAAGAAATCAGAACACGGAAACCTGAGATTTTAGAGTTTCTTAGGAAAGGAACTAATAATTTCAGTGTTCAATTGGAAACTGTAATCGTGCAAACTAATGAAAAGGAAAAGATACTTTATACCGATACAGATAAGTTTGAGAAGATGGTAGAAAAAAATCCAGACTTGCAAAAGATGAAAGACGAACTAAATTTGGAAATTGAATTCTAAACTAAAAACAAATCATAAATTATACATAAACAATTTTTAAAATGAGAATTAAAATCTTTACATTTCTAATATTAGGATTTCTGATCACAAATGCTTTTGGTCAGAGTTCTTCATTAGATCTTAATGCACCTATTCCTGTTGACCCAAAGGTTAGAATAGGAAAACTCGACAATGGCATGGTATATTATATACGCCAGAACAAAAAACCAGAGAAAAGAGTTGAACTTAGACTTGTAGTTAACACAGGTTCGGTTATGGAAAGCGACATCCAACAAGGTTTGGCACATTTCTGCGAACACATGTGTTTTAATGGTACAACTAATTTCCCAAAGAACGAATTGGTAAACTATCTTCAGAAAATAGGAGTTAGATTCGGTGCTGACATCAATGCTTATACAAGTTTTGACGAAACAGTTTACATGCTTCAGATTCCAACTGACAAAGAAGGTTTATTAGAACATGGCTACCAAGTTATAGAAGACTGGGCTCACAATGTAACTTTTGATGGAAAAGAAATTGAAGCCGAAAGAGGAGTTATTACTGAAGAGTGGAGACTTGGCTTAGGTGCTCAAGATAGAATGATGAAGAAAATGTTCCCTGTTATTTTCAAAGATTCTAAGTATGCAGATAGAGTTCCAATCGGAAAGATAGATATTATAAAGAATTTTAAACACGAAACTATTCGCGAATTCTATCACGACTGGTATCGTCCGGATCTACAAGCCGTGGTTGTAGTTGGTGATGTTAATCTTGATAGCGCTGAAGCTAAAATAAAACAACACTTTGGTAAAATAAAAGCTGCAGTTAACCCAAAAGAAAGAACAAATTATGACCTCCCTGGCAATAAAGAACCTTTGATCGCTATCATAACTGATAAAGAAGCTACAGGAAATCAAGTTATGTTATTCTACAAGCATCCTCATACAATAAAGAAAAACTTAGGTGATTTTAAAGAGTACCTAATGGAACAACTTTACAATGGAATGTTGAATGCACGTTTAAACGAATTAACACAGAAACCAGAAGCTCCATTTATTGGCGCTAGTACTTCTTATGGTAGATTCTTAGCTCGCTCAGGTGATGCTTACTCTTCTGAAGCGATGGCTAAAGAAAATATGATAGATAAATGTTTAGAAGTTATTTTACAAGAAAACGAAAGAGTAAAAGCTTTTGGTTTCCTTAAATCAGAATTCGATCGTCAGAAAGAAGAAATGCTAAGCAATTACGAAAAAGC
>CAYRBL010000262.1:0-5198 GCA_964422385.1 uncultured Bacteroides sp. | reverse complement strand
TCAGGAACCAATCTTCCCGCAGCATTCTTTATAAGTTTATCGTACTTTTTCATTCTTCGTTCCTCCATTCTTTAGAAAGTTTGCCCATATTTACAGCTAAATCTATTGTCTTTTGTGCACGTTTTACAACAGGTGGGTCTATCATTTTAGTACCTAACGACACTACGCCTAAACCTTTTTCGGTGGCTTCGTCAAAAGCCTTTACTATCTTTTTAGCTTTACTAATCTCACTGGCATCAGGAGCAAAATACTCATGAATAACCCTTATCTGGCGAGGATGTATACAACCCATGCCATCAAATCCAAGTGCTTTTGATTTCAGGACATTCTCTTTCAGTCCTTCCATATCCCCTACATCCGAGAAAACAGAATCTATAGGTTGGATACCTGCAGCACGGCAAGCATTCACAACCACCGATCGCGCATAGAAAGATTCAGTAGCTTCATTGGTTCTTCTTGTGCCTAAGTCGGCAGTATAATCCTCCAAACCTATAGCCATTGCTACAATATTATCAGCAGAAGTGGCTATTTGATACGCATTCATTACGCCCTTTGCACTTTCGATTATTGGCATTAACCAAATATTTCCTTCTATTGAATGTTCCTTTTTTATTTCATTTATTCTTTTATTTAATAAAAGAATTTGTGCAGCCTCTTCACATTTTGGAACAAGAATAAGATTTACGTTATGAGGAATGATGTAATCTAGATCATCCAAACCAGCAGGTATCTGATTAATCCTTACCATACGCTCAGCACCATAAAAGTCGATACTTCTCAAAGAATTTCTAACTAAGAAACGAGCTTCATATTTTTTGTCAACAGCTACGGCATCTTCCAGGTCCAGTATAATACCATCGGGTTTATGAATGCCTGCATTAAGCATTAAACTTGGAGAGTTGCCAGGAAGATATAATCTAGAGAATCTGTTTTTATCCTTAGCAGTTTGGTATAAATTTTCCTTAAGGATATCTTGAAGAAATGTTTTTTCTGTTTTGATAAGAAGTTTAATTACTGCTTCCATTCGGGCAGCAATTACAGAATCGATAGCTCCAGAGTCTTCTATTAATACTTTAGCATTTTCTACACTAAAGTAATTAAGTACTTTTAATACTAATTGATAAATAGAATCTCCATAAAGAGCTTTTACTTTACTAATAATTTCTATATCTAGTCCACCAGAGTCGGTCAACTCGATGGTAACAAAGCAATCTGATCTAATTCCTTTGCCTTTATTGCCTATGCTTTTACACTTTTCTATATTAAATTCCATAATAAAAATAATAATTTAAAGATACAAATGGTTAATTAAATTCAAAACTAAGGTTACTTTTTGAATTCTTAGGTAAAAAAAAAGAGAAGCATAAAAATACCTCTCTTTTTCTTTCTATTAAAAAGTAATTACTTTTTAGCAGCTTCTGGAGCAGCTTCAACTTTTTTAGTTGTGTCAGCTTTTACAGTTGTGTCAGCTTTTACAACAGCAGCTGTTGAATCAACAGGTTTTTCGTCTGCTTTTTTTCCATCTCCACATGAAGCAACGGTTACCATTGCTACAATTACTAATAAACCAAATAGTTTTCTCATTTTGTGTTAAGTATTAAGTTTTTGATTACTAAATTTTCTGCAAATGTACTAATTTAATTTTAATAAATAAGAAAAAAGGGAAAAATATTTGATATTTTTCCCTTTTTTAGTGCAAAATAAATTTTCAACTAATGTAGAAAAATTATTTTTTTCCTTTTTTAGCTGGTTTTGCTGATTTAGCAGCTAATTCTTCAGCAGCTTTTGTAGAGTCAGCTATTCTCTGAGCTTCCATAGCTTTTAATGAATCAGCTTTTGCTGTTTCTTTAGCTATAGAATCATTGATTCTAGCTTGGTCTATTGCTTGTAATGAGTCAGCTTTTGCTTTTTCAGCTTTTGCTTTTTCTTCTGCACTTGGTCCGCATGCAACGAATGTAAAAATTCCTGCAACAACGATTAATGATAATAATCTTTTCATTGTGTTCTTACTAATATTAAAATTTCTGCAAAGGTAAAAAAAAATTAGATATAAAAAACATTTTCTTACTTTTTTTTATTTTATTTATAAATAACTGAATTTTAACTGCATCATTTGTTAAAAATATAGAATAATAAAGTTTTATCAAATTTATTAGTCTTAAATTTGTACTTTTGCCACCTGTTTTTACAATTATTTAGACAAAAATCAATTTTTAATGCAAATAATAAAGAAGAAATTTCAGTTAAGTTTACATACAATTCTTATTTATCGATTGACTTTAATAGTCGCTTTATTTACTTTTTCTCGTTTTCTATTCTATATTTTCAATTTAAACTATTTTTCAGGAATAGGTTTCGTTAACTTTATTAAAATAATGACAGGTGGCATTCGTTTTGACATCTCAGCTATTCTTATCGTTAACTCTATATATATTGTATTGTGGATTGTCCCACTTAAATTAAAATATAATAAGTATTATCAAAAAGCTACTGACTACTTATTCTATATAACTAATAGTATTGCACTGATGGCAAACTTTGTTGACATTATATATTATAGGTTTACTTTTAAACGTACTACTGGTGATATCTTTTCGTACTTGGGTGTTGGTGGAGATTTTGGCAAGTTACTTCCTCAGTTTCTTAAAGACTTTTGGTACATATTTATTCTATTTATACTATTTATATATATTATGGTGACTATATATAATATGTATATAGTAAAAGATAGTATTCGTAAGGGTGCTAATTTTTTCCTTTATCATACTATTGCATTAATAATAATTGTAAGCTTTACTACTTTGGGTGTGCGTGGTGGATTTCAATTGAAACCTATTGATATTATTAATGCAGCTGCTTACAGCGATTCGAAGGATGTGCCGATTGTGTTGAACACTCCTTTTACTATTATCAAAACTATTAATTATACTGCCATTCAAAAGAAAGTTTATTATAAAGACATAAACGAACTAAATAGTATCTATAATCCTAGTCATATTATTTCTTCTAACCAAAATCAGTTTAGGAAACTTAATGTAGTAGTTATTATCCTCGAGAGCTTCTCGAGAGAACATATCGGCGTTTTAAATAATATAAAAGGATATGGCTTTACTCCCTTTCTTGATTCTTTAATAAAACAAAGCTTAGTTTTTAATGGCTTTTCTAATGGAAAGAAATCTATTGAAGGTATCCCTGCTGTATTGTCGAGTGTGCCTACTCTTATGAACGAGCCTTATATAAATTCGGCTTTTGCTAGTAATAATATTAGCAGTCTGGCTTTATTATTAAAAGAAAAAGGATATCATACTTCTTTCTTTCACGGTGGGAGCAACGGGACTATGGGATTTGATTCCTTTACTAAAATAGCTGGATTCGATAAGTATTTTGGAAGAAACGAATATAATAATGAGAAAGATTATGATGGTAAATGGGGCATAAAAGACGAAGAGTTCCTACAGTATTATGCTAATAAGTTGAACTCTTTCCCTCAGCCTTTCGTGTCATCTATTTTTACATTGTCGTCGCATCATCCATATAAGGTGCCTGACAAGTATGCTGGTAAGTTCAAGAAAGGAAATCTGGAGATACAGGAAGCTGTTGGTTATACTGACTATTCGCTTCAGCGCTTTTTCGAAACTGCTTCTAAGATGTCGTGGTTCGACAGTACTTTGTTTGTAATTACTGCCGATCATACTTCTGAAGCTTTTATGGAGTATTATCAAAATAGCGTCGGCATGTATTCCATACCTATTATATATTATATGCACGGCAGTAATTTGAAAGGGATGAGAACCGAAATTACACAGCAAATCGACATTATGCCTTCGATACTCGACTACCTTAATTACGACAAGAACTATTTCTCTTTTGGTAGCTCGGTGTTTAATGCCAACACCGATCATTTCAATATAAGTTATATTAATGGGCAATATCAATTGATAAAAGGCAATTATTCGTTGCAGTTTGATGGCACAAAGGCTACAACTTTGTTTGATATTATAAAGGATCCTTTGTTAAAGAACAATCTTATTAATACAGAAACTAAACTGCGCGATAAGATGGAGGCCTTTATTAAAGCTGTAATTCAGCAATACAACAATAGGTTAATAGAAAATAAACTAACAACTGGAAGTTAATATATGGACAAGAAAACGATCGTCTTTATTGTAAATCCTATCTCTGGCATCCATAAGAAGCATTCGGTGCCCGACGAAATAAGTTGTTTTCTCGACAAGGATAAGTATGAATCCAAGGTATTGTTTACAGAATATGCTGGCCACGCGGGTCCTTTGGCTAGGCAGGCTGTGGCTGATGGTGTCGATATTGTGGTAGCTGTTGGTGGCGATGGTTCTATAAACGAGGTTACCAAAGAGCTTGCAAACACTAAAGCTACTATGGGTATTATCCCTTTGGGTTCGGGCAACGGTCTGGCTAACTTCCTCAACATCCCTATTAATACACGCAAGGCTATCGAGATTATCAACAATTGTAATGTGATGGATGTAGATACTATTAGTATTAATAACGACCTTTTTGTGAGTATTGCCGGCATTGGTTTTGATGCTTTGGTGGCCAAGAAATTTTCGACTCAAAAGACAAGAGGTTTCTTCACCTATTTTCGCATTGTTTTGGGCGAATACCTTAGTTACCGTCCCAAAAAGTATACACTTACTTATGATGGGCAAACTATCACTCGCAGAGCATTATTTATCAGCTTTGCCAATTCGGATCAGTTTGGATATAATACTTCTATAGCTCCCGATGCCGAAATAAACGATGGACTTATAGATGTGTGTATTGTTAAAAAGATTCCTCTTTACAAAATACCATATCTTGCGCATATGCTTTTCCTGAAAAGGATACATAAATCAAGTTATGTAGAGCTCATTAAGACTGATGAGATATTTGTAACCCGAAAGAAGAACCGTGTAATCAACATCGACGGAGAGTCGAAGAAACTAGAGAAAGAGCTCCACTTTAAGGTGAATCCTCTTTCGTTAAAACTAATAGTTCCCTAAAGAGAAATTACGAATTACGAATTACGAAACAGATTTTTAAAAAAACTTGTCAATAGCCTGCATTCTCCCTCTCCTCTTAGGAGAGGGTTGGGGTGAGGTGTAATAGGTGAGGTCAATATAATATACTATGTCAAAGAAGAAAGGCCCAATTGGAATTGTTTATTCTACCAACCCTGATTA
>CAYRBL010000261.1:0-5224 GCA_964422385.1 uncultured Bacteroides sp. | reverse complement strand
AGAGCAACTGACTCATAATCAGTAGGCCCCTGGTTCAAGTCCAGGTGGGACCACTAAAAAGAAAAGAGTTATCGAATGTTCGATAACTCTTTTTGTTTTATCATATCTCATTAAGCATTAGCTAAATTTATTAATAATTTAGTGAAAAAGCACGAATATAATTTAATCACTTAACCCCATAGTTAATCTCATACTATATGTAGTATTTGTACCAATGTATGTAATTAATGAATAACCCATGAAAAATTTATCAAATCTTAATGTATATTGTAGTAATATAGGAAAAGCTAATTGTATTTTTTGAGTTGTAATTATTTCTGGTGTTGAATACATTACATCTGTAGAGGAATAAGTATAATTATCCCATTGACTACCTGTTGAACTAGACCAATAATAAGAATCTATAGCAGTATAATTTTTAATTTCTGTTGTTACAATTTTAAAAAATAAACCCGTTCCAAATTCAAAATCTTTTGCAAATTCTTTGGTTACAAACCCGCCTAAACAAATAGGAGAAATATTGCCATCTGATAAATAATATTTATATTCTTTACTATAATAATCTGGTGACCACCCATGTCCAACTGTAGAATATGGAATTTTAACAGTATATCCTTCGGGCATGTTTTTCCCAAAACTATTTTCTAGTGATGTAGTTGCACCTCCAACACAAAAAATTAAAACAGGATAAATAGAAATTTTATTTTTTAAAGGTATTTTGATAAATAAATCTAAACTTGAGGAAAAATTTAAAGTACTATTTTCATAAGGATTAATTTTAAATGTAGGCGTTTCAGTAAATTTCAATCCAAAATCTAAGCCATATCCCAAACCGTAATCCATTTGGCTAAATCCATTTATTGAAATAAGCACTAATAAGATTGTAAATATTTTTTTCATATTGTATAATGTTTAAATTGGTTTATTATAAAAGTGTAAAATTAAACATTTTCCAATTCAAAAACTAATTATTTAACTTTAATCTTTATTTTAGCTAAATTTAATCAAATAATAATTCTTCTTGCCTTTTTGCACCATAATATATTTATTATTTAAAAGCATATCTTTTGTAATAATTACTGCATCGTTCACCTTTTGTTTGTTTACCGATACTCCATTATCTTTCAACATACGTCTGGCTTCTCCTTTTGATGGGAAGATATTTGTCTTTTCGCTTAGGAAATCTACAATATTCAAACCATCTGTAATATCAGCTAAAGAAAGATCGCTCTGAGGCACTCCTTCAAAAACGGATAGCAAAGTATCTTCACTCATCTTCTGTAAAGTTTCGGTGGTGCCTTTGCCAAATAATATTTCGGAAGCCTCAACAGCAGCATTATAATCTTCTAAAGAATGAACGCGCTTGGTTAAATCTTCGGCCAAAGCTTTCTGAAGTATTCTTAAATGTGGTGCTTCGTTGTGCTGTGCTTCCATCGCTTCCACCTCTTCTTTGGTAAACATCGAAAAGATGCGGATATATTTTGAAGAGTCTTCGTCGGAACAATTAATCCAAAACTGATAGAACTTATAAGGTGAAGTCTTTTCAGGATCCAGCCAAATATTGCCCGACTCTGTTTTACCAAACTTTCCTCCGTCAGCTTTTGTAATAAGCGGACAGGTGAGTGCGAATGCCTCACCACCATTTTTTCTTCTGATAAGTTCGGTGCCTGTGGTGATGTTGCCCCATTGATCCGAACCTCCCATTTGCAGTTTGCAATTCTTATTTTCATTCAAAAATAAAAAATCATAACCTTGCACCAATTGATAGGAGAATTCAGTAAACGAAAGCCCTGTTTCCAAACGTTTCTTCACCGAATCTTTTGCCATCATATAATTAACCGTTAGATGCTTTCCTACATCACGCAAAAAACCTAAGAAAGAAAATTCTTTCATCCAATCGTAGTTATTTACTATTTCGGCGCGATTAGATTTAGATTCATCGAAATCCAAAAACTTATATAATTGTTGTTTTATGCATTCCTGATTGTGGCGAAGTATGGTTTCGTCCAGCAGATTGCGTTCTTCGGATTTGCCCGAAGGATCGCCAATCATTCCGGTAGCACCGCCCACCAAAGCGATGGGTTTGTGACCAGCCAATTGAAAATGTTTTAGCATCATTATCGATACCAGATGCCCTATGTGCAAACTATCTGCCGTTGGGTCGATGCCAACATAAGCGGCAGTCATTTCTTTGTTAAGTTGTTCTTCGGTGCCGGGCATCATATCGTGTATCATCCCTCTCCACCTTAGTTCTTCGATAAAATTCATTGTAGTATTTTTTTTGCAAAGATAAGAAATAAAAAAGACATGAGTACTTATAGTACTTGGATTACTTAAAGTACTTAAAGTTTTTGAAAAGAATTGTTGTATTTTATTAAAAAAGAAATAGTATTTTTGTCGAATATTAAAAAGTATCTTATAGTGAAAAACAATATTAGAATAATTATTAAATAAATTGTTTTAAAAATATGAAATTTTACACATCTATAACTAAATACAGATATCCTATTATAAATTTTATCTTATTTATTTTATTTATATTTTGGATTATTATAATTCGAGAGAAGATAAAATATATGCAGTTTTTTGCAATATTAGATTTAGTTTTAATTGTCTTTTTTACTATTTTAAACTATAAAGCTGAAAAAATAATAATAACTGGAGAAATTGTTTTTAAAGATAACTTAATTACTATTTATGACAAAAAAGATAATATAATCTATGAATTTAACCTTAATGAAATTGATGAGATTATATTATTATTTGTTGCAATAAAAGGAGAATTATCGGGTTCTGGTTCAAATTTAACAGATTTAATCCCTGAAAAAGGTGGTAAGAATAAAATAACAATAAAAATTAATAAAAAGGAATATAAATACTATATATATATGGAAACTCAAACAGAAGCAATTCGTTTTAAAATGTTACATAGATTCCTTTTAGAAAATAAAATTAACACAAAGTTTATAGGATTTATTGATAAATAAAAAGATTAATAAACTATAAAAAATAGTTCACCTACAGATTAATTAAATAATAAATACTATTTTTGTCGAATATTAAAAAATAAATTATGCCAGTAATAACAATAGAAGGCCCTATGCTTTCGTTAGAAAAAAAAGAAAGATTAGCTAGAGAGATGAGCAAATTAGCCAGCGAAATTATGGAGATTCCATTAGATGCTTATGTAACTTTTGTAAAAGAAAACCCTTACGAAAACATGTCGCAGGGAGGTATACTTATCTCCGAAAAACTTAAAAATATGAGAAGGGATTAATTTACAAAAGAACAATTTGTTGTTTTTTCTACCGATATGTAATCCCTGACGGGATTATGTTTTCCATTTTATTTTAATGAAAATCCAAAACCTCATTATCCTGTAAGGATAAAATATCGGTAGCATCCAATTCCAAAATTTGATTCCAGAATCCCGTAGGGATGATATTTAAAATATCGTCTCTAAAAATATCCTATTTTGGCTTTTCTTTTTAAACATTAATTTAAAAATTGCCCTTTCTGGCGTTTTGCCACAGGCAAATTTTCTTAAAATACCGTTTCTGGCACTTTCCCAGAAGCGAAAATTATTTAATATTCCTTTCTGGGGATTTCCCAGCAACGAAAATAATAAAATAAGTCCTTCTGGCATTTTGCCAGCAACGAAAATAATAAAATAAGTCCTTCTGGCATTTTGCCAGAAGCGAAAATTATTTAATTATCGTCGCTGGGGATTTGCCAAAAGCACTTCTTTTTTCATATTATAGTTTTTACCAACCATAATATGAACATCATACCAAAAATAATAAAAAACAGCATCCATCACTATCCTATTATTATAGGAAATATTGCCTGTATTTTTATAAAAATAAAATTTGGCGTATTTTTATAAATAAAAAAAAGGGAAAAGTGAGCTAAAAAAAGGAATTTATTTTGTTTCCTTTTTAAAATAATTAAGCGAAAGCTTTTCGCCATCAAATTTTACATAGGAATAACTTTTTACCCAATCGCCAAGATTTACATAGCGACTGTTGGCAGCTATTTCCAAATCCAAAGGCAGGTGACGATGCCCGAAAATAAAGAAATCGAAATGCTCTTTTTTGAGGAGCTCTTTGGCATAAATGATGAGGCGTTCCTTTTCTTCGCCAAAATAAATCTCGTCGGTATCGCCATTGGCAACACGGCTTCTGCGCGAAAAATATAAGGCCAGCCACATCCCGAAATTAGGGTGAATACGGGCATACAACCACTGATTAAACTTGGAAGCAAACACCTTTTTGATGAATTTATATCCCAAATCACCTGCTCCCAAACCATCACCATGACCAATATAAAACTTTTTATTGTTGTAAGTTCTCACAATTGGCTCGCGATAAATGGTAACGTTTAGCTCTTTGGTAAAATAATCGTAGACCCACATATCGTGGTTTCCTGTAAAATAATTGATCTTAATGCCTGCGTCGGTAAGCTCGGCTATCTTTCCCAACAAACGCACAAATCCTTTTGGGACCACCGTTTTGTATTCGAACCAAAAGTCGAAGATATCGCCCAGCAAATAGATTTCTTTAGCATCTTTTTTAACCATATCCAACCAGGCAACCAAAAGCTTTTCACGTTTCAGACTGCTCGCATAATCAGGGACACCCAAATGGCTGTCGGAGGCAAAATATATATTTCCGGTAGTTTCCAATAAATCTTTTTTATAAAATAAGTAACAAAAGTAGTCTATTTTTTCGAATTACGCTCATTCGTCAATTTATTTTCCAGCATAAGCATCTTTTTTTGCTTGATACGCTTTGCAAATTCAACCACCTGCGTATTGGTTGGATATTTTGCCGAAAGGTCGGTGCTAAGCTTTTCGAACAGCTTAAAATCTTCTCTTTCGGTAATGATAAGCGTCCTGTCGAGCCCTACATACAAGGCAAGCATCCCCGCAAGGGAAGATGAATTTTTGTTGATAAAATCAAGCTGAAACTCCCTTTGATCTCTAACAGTTCTGAAATATGTGGTGTCGATAGAAGCCTTAATCGCTAATCTATTGGCATCATATTTGGCATCGTTCCACAATTTGCCCAAAGAATCGAGGATGCTCAAATTCTTTTGCAAATGTTTATTAAAAGCAGCCATTTGCTCAGAAGCCGAAGAACCTTTTACAGTATAATTTTTATTAAAAATATCCCAATCCCCATCAAATTGTATGTGCTCGCCCTTATCCGAAATCAAAGTTATA
>CAYRBL010000260.1:0-5269 GCA_964422385.1 uncultured Bacteroides sp. | reverse complement strand
CTTCAAAGGGGGAATAAATCGGCAAATCACCAAATCACTAAATGTCTTTCGTAATTCGTAATTCGTAATTTTGCCTTAACTAAAAGTATCCGTAATAAATTTTAATAAGATAACATTCAAATGGAATGTTTTATAGATAAGATAAAAACCAAAAATCAATAACAATATACCCACACACCTATTGATCCATTTTAATACATTATCGTTAAGATAATTTTTTATGCTGTGCGAGATAAAACACTTGAGAATATCGGTACCAAAAACAGTAAGAAGTGTAGCCGAAAAGAAGAAAATAGCAGCCTCCATTGGGTTGGTAATCTTAGGCTCGGCAGCTATACGGGTAGTGATAATCCCAACCCAAAACACCCAGTAAAACCACACCGAAGGATTGGCTATATTTAAGAAAAAGCCTTTGAGAATATAGGTAATAAGTCCGGGTTTTTTAACAACAACATCTCCTTCTTGCGTTACATGCACCTTATGACGAAAGGTATAAATACCGAAGCCAATAAGCATCAACCCACCTGCACTACCAACATAAACTGAGTTTTTAGGATCGCTTACCAATTGCGATGCTCCTAAATAAGATAAGAAAACAAGCGCAAGATCGCTCATAAAAATCCCAAACGCAAGATATACGCCCGAGTTGAAACCCCGATGTATACTGGTTTGAACAAGCGCAAAAAAAGCAGGCCCTATCAAAATAGCCAGCGTTAATCCCAGAATAAAACCCTCAAAAAGTAGGTGCAGCATTATCTATATATTAAATGGTAGATTATTTAATTAAACAGCAATTTATTTGTTTTTGTTGTAATCTTTAAGATATTCTTCCCAATCGGCCAATTGTTCGTTCTTCAAAACACGTGGAAACTTAATCTGTCCCCCCTCTTTTCCGTGCTTCTTCAACCAATCGTAAAACACACTCGATGGATATACCTCTGCAAATATTTCTTTAATAGCAGCGATGCGTTCCACCCTATAATCGTCGTTAAGTTTCATCAAATATTCATCAATCTTTGCACAGGCAACAGCAGGATCGAGTGCATCATCAGTCCCCAGAAACCATTTATGAGCAAACATACTGTCGTGTTTAATACCACAAACTGTAAATTCTTTTACCTCTATATTTAGCTTGTCGCAAAGCATTTTCACAGCTCTGTTCATATTCTCTTGCGAAAGATGCTCACCACAAATATTCAGGAAATGTTTGGTACGACCTGTTATAACTATTTCGCTTTGGCTTTTGGAAGTAAACTTAATAGTATCGCCAATCAAATACCTCCAGGCACCTGCATAAGACGAAATCAACAACGCATATTCTTTGTTTTCTTCAACGTCTTTTATAGTTAAAGTTTCGGGAAACTCAAGTATATTACCTGATGCATCAAAATTACTTTCGTTAAAAGGAACAAACTCGAAGAACAAACCATTGTCGCAAACCAAGCGCATAGAATTAGTATTGGGACGACTTTGATAGGCAAGAAAACCTTCGGAAGCCAGATAAGTTTCCATATAAGTTAAAGGACGTGCAAGCAGTTTTTCAAAACCCTTTTTATATGGATCAAAAGATACACCACCGTGAACATATATCGAGAGATTAGGCCATATATCGTGAATTGTTTTCACATTATAATGGGCAATTATCTTCTCCATTAAAATTTGCAACCATGCAGGCACACCAACAATAACACCGATATCCCAATCTTTGGCATTCTTTACAATCTCTTCCAGCTTGGTGCTCCAGTCTCTTTCTTTCGAAATTCGTTTGCCTGGTTTATAAAAATGCTCGAACCAAAAAGGGATGTTCCCTGCAGTAATTCCTGATAGGTCGCCTTCGTAATACGTTCCGTTATAATGTAAGTGCGTGCTGCCACCAAGCATCAATATACCTTTTTGGAAAAACTCGTTAGGGAAATCATATTTAGCCAAAGAAATCAACTGGCGAATACTTGTTTTTTTAATGGCTTTAAGCATATCACTTGTCACAGGAATATACTTACTTGAGGCCTCGGAAGTACCCGAACTTAGGGCAAAATACTTAACCTTGCCGGGCCAACACACAAATGCTTCGCCTTGCAAAGAGCGGTACCACCATTTAGAAAATATAGAATTGTAATCGTGAACAGGCACCGTTTCTTTAAATGCTTTTACAACATCCTTTGCTTTCAGAAGCTCCATAAATTGATAATGCTCGCCAAAGGTTGTGAAATATGCCTTCTTAAGCAACTTCTTAAGCACTTTTTTTTGTGCCCTATCTGCATTAAACCGTCTTATGGTTTCGTTAGGAATAATGCTCCTTAGTTCAATAGCTCTTTTAATAATCGATCCTAGTATTGGCATATTATGTATAATTTAAAAGTGTAAAATTATAAAAAAATTTAAATATTGAGAGGGTTTTATGTGTATTTGATAAATATTTTGTACTTTTATCAAACAATTTATAACAATATGAAAAAATACATTAAGAGAACATTCATAGTTTTAGGAATAATAATCAGTTCGTTAGTGCTATTATTTGGGCTTTATCTGCTTTATTCTACAATTACAAAATATAAACCCGAAACTGAAGAAAAATTAACTTTAAAAGGAGAAAAGAAGTTAAAAAGTATAGAAGATGACGAATTATCTGTCTTAATTTGGAATATTGGTTACTGCGGATTGGGCAAAGAAATGGATTTCTTTTACGATGGAGGCAAACAAGTGCGTCCTCCTATGGCAAATTATCAGATATATTTAAACGATGTTTTGAATACTTTAAATAAATATTTTTATGTCGATTTTATGAATTTACAAGAAGTAGATATTAATTCAAAAAGAAGTTATTTCTCCAATCAAGAACAATTAATCTCTGAATTTCTTCCTAATTTTGGTTATACTTTTGCTAAGAATTATGATGTAAAATATGTAATAATGCCCTTCAGTTCGCCTATGGGAAAAGTGCAGGCCGGCCTGATGTCCCTTAGCAAATACCAGCCTACAGAAACCAAAAGAGTGTCCTATCCTTCTTCTTTTAGTTGGCCAAAGAAATTATTAATGTTGGACAGATGTCTGCTGTTGTCGAGATATCCTTTGGCAAATGGAAAAACATTGGTGATGATAAATACGCATAATTCCGCATACGATACCGAAGGTACTTTACGCAAAGTAGAACTCGACAAATTAAAAACCATCATTACTGCCGAATATGCCAAAGGAAATTATGTGCTGGTGGGCGGCGACTGGAATACCAATCCTCCGGGATTCGAACCTAAAACTAATTTTAAATCTGATAAAAAAGAACCAATAAATCCTCCTATAGATGCTAGTTATATGCCCAAAGATTGGAAATGGTTTTATGATAGCAGTTGCCCCAGCGAACGTTTTACGGATGAGCCTTATTTAAGAAATAAAACAAAGACTACAGTTATAGATTTCTTCCTTGCTTCTCCTAATATAGAAGTATCGAGTATTCGCACCTTAGATTTAGGTTTTGCAAGCTCTGATCACAATCCTGTTTTATTAAATTTTAAATTAAAAGACCCTTTACAGGACACACTTATGGTGAAAAAAGAAGATTAGTTTTAAAAAAAGAATAAAAATCTTAGTAAAACCTCTTTTATCTTTATATTAAAAACTATCTTTGCAGCCTAAGAAAGTACCTAAATGAATACAAAAACATCCATTAAAGTTTGTGCAACAACAGTGCTTTTGTCGCAGACTTTGCAGGGCATAAAAGCACAGGAAGCCGACAAGGCTACGGATCAACACCCGAACATTATATATATAATGAGCGACGATCACGGTTATCAGGCAATGAGTTGTTATGGCAGCAAAATCAATACAACTCCTAATCTGGATAGGATTGCCAACGAGGGGATGCTTTTTAATAATTGCTTTGTCACCAATTCTGTTTCTGCGCCAAGCAGGGCAGTGCTTTTAACAGGAAAGTATAGCCACGTTAATGGACAGCTCGACAATATGCAGATATTTGACGGAAGTCAGGAAACCTTCCCTAAATTGATGCAGCAAAACGGTTATCAAACTGCATTGATTGGCAAATGGCATCTAAGAAGTCGCCCTACAGGTTTTGATTTCTGGGAAATCCTACGCGGACAAGGTGAATATTACAATCCGGTTATTCTAAGTTCGAAGGATACAGTTACCAGGAAGGGTTATGTTACCAATATTCTCACTGATGATGCTATTAATTTTATTAATAATAGAGATAAAAACAAACCATTTTGCCTGCTACTTTTAAACAAAGCTCCGCATCGCAACTGGATGCCCGACTCTGCTTATTATGCCAAATATCAGAACACAGATTTCACTGTTCCCCCTACTTTTTTTGATGATTATTCTACCCGAACTTCTGCAGCGCATATGCAGGAGATGAGCATAGCTAAAGATATGAATCTGGTGGGTGATTTAAAGCTTTTGGATATGCCTAATTATCCTGGAAGCGATTATTTATATTATGAATTAAAGAGAATGTCGCCCGACCAGTCTAAGTTGTTTCATGCAGCTTACGATACGGTAACTCTAAACTTTAGGAAAAATAATCATATGGGTCGTGACCTTGCTTTATGGAAATATCGCAGGTATATTGCCGATTATTTACGCTGCATAGCTTCCGTCGACGATAATGTGGGCAGGCTTTTGGATTACCTTAAGCAAACAGGTTTGGATAAAAATACAGTCATTATTTACACCTCCGATCAGGGCTTTTATTTAGGGGAGCACGGATGGTTTGATAAGCGTTTTATGTACGAACAATCCTTGCGTACGCCTCTTATCATAAAATATCCAGGCCACACCAAAGCGGGTTCAGTCAATTCTAATTTTGTTATGAATCTTGACTATGCTTCTACACTTCTCGACCTAGCCGGCATCACTCCTCCTAAGGAAATGCAGGGTAAATCTTTTAAGCCTTTATTAGAAAATAAGACGGTTTCGGATTGGCGAAAGTCGATCTATTATCATTATTACGAATACCCCGCTGAACACAACGTTAAGCGACATTATGGGGTGCGAACGGAGAGATATAAGCTCATCCATTTTTATATGGACACGGACGAGTGGGAGCTTTATGATTTGAAAACCGACAGCAATGAGCTACACAATATATATAATGTATCCATTAAATCGGGTATCGTTTTAGAGTTGAAGAAAGAATTGGAGCGTCTGCGTGCTGAGTACGGTGATACTATTGACGAGACTGCCAACTATGGCAAACCTTTGCTTGATAAAGTAAATAATCTGGCCAAAGATGCATTTGTAACTTTCAAAAACC
>CAYRBL010000259.1:0-5271 GCA_964422385.1 uncultured Bacteroides sp. | reverse complement strand
GAGGGAGTTTTAGAAAAAGACTTTTTTGGAAATGTAATTTCTCCATTTAAACAAATAAGCAGAAAACCTATAACGCCAAACGAAGAAGAGTTAAAGAATAATAATCGTTCGAGAAGTGCAAAATTAAGAATAGCAGAAAGGACAAATAATGGGTAAAAACCAATTAATAGAACCGGTAGCTGAAGAGGTTAAGGAAAAATCTGAAAAGAAAAGCAAGCCTAAAAAACAAAAGTCGAGCAAGCTTAGCAACCCTAAATTAACTTGGGTAAAAGATGCTGTAAATTCTTTTTTGAGTGGTACTTTCTTAACAAAAGCAAATGTAATAAAGTCGCTGCCATTAATTTTATTTATCGCAGCACTTATCGTAATATATATATGGAATAATTATTGGGCAGATAAAAAAGTACGCGAAATATCGAAAATAAAGAAAGAACTAAAAGAACTAAGGTCTGAACATATTACCACACGCTCGGAATTGATGTTCAGCAGCAAGCAATCGGAAATAGCAAGGAGATTGGACACTACAGGCATCAAAGAATCGGTAGTGCCACCTCAAAAAATATTTATTAAAGAATAATTTTTAAGAAATACAATTTTACAATGGAAGAAAGCAGAAAGGACATAATCTGGAGGATACGGTTGATATACATCGCCGTATTGCTTTTTGCTCTTATTATAGTCTTTAAGATTGTAAAAATACAGTTTGTTGAAGGGGATATGTGGAGGAGCAGGGCCGAAAATTTAACGTTGAGATACGAAAATGTGGAAGCTATCAGAGGGAATATTATTTCTTCCGACTCTAATTTGCTGGCTACTTCTGTACCTATCTTTGATGTAAAGATTGACCTTAGCGAAGATGTAATTCCTGAAGATACTTTGGATAGATATATTTCTGCACTTTCGGATAGTTTGTCGTTGATATTTCCAGAGAAAAATAAATCAGAATATAAAAGTTATTTATTAAAAGGTAGAGCTGGGGAAAAACATGATTTAATTTTACATAAAAACATAAGCTATCATCAACTAAAACGATTAAGAACATTTCCTATCCTAAAAAAAGGCAGGTTTAAAGGTGGTTTTATTGTAGAAGAAAAAGATTTTAGGTTTATGCCTTTCAAAATGCTTGCAAGTCGTACTATTGGGTACAAAAAAATAGAAGAAGACCTATATGTTGGTTTGGAAGGCGCCTATAGTAAAGAGTTAGAAGGCATCAGCGGACAAAGATTGATGCGAAAAATAGCGAATGGTGTGTGGCGTCCTGTTGAAAACAACAATCAGATAGAACCTGAGAATGGCAAGGATATTATCACAACAATTGATATAAATATCCAGGATGTAGCCGAACATGCTTTGATGAAATGTTTAGATTCGAATAATGCTGATCATGGTTGTGCCATTTTAATGGAAGTTAAAACAGGCTATATAAAAGCAATAGCAAACTTAAAGAAAAGAAAAGACGGTTCGTTTGGTGAAGATATAAATTATGCAATCTGGGAAAGTGCTGAGCCAGGTTCTACCTTTAAACTTGCCTCTTTATTAGCAGTCTTGGACGAAGGCAAATATGATACCAACGAAATAGTAAATACAGGAAAATGTATGTATGCCAACCGCGAAATGATAGATTCGCATGAAGAAGGTTATGGAAGAATATCTGTTGCTAAAGCTTTTATGTTGTCATCAAATGTTGGGATATCGCAAATAGTTTATAAAACATTTTATGATAATCAACAGAAATTCATCGACAGATTATATGCAATGAATATCAACAAACCTTTAGGGGTAGAACTTAAAGGAGAAGGAAATCCTTTTATTAAAGACACTAAAAATGCAAGTTGGTCAAAGACTTCTTTGCCTTGGATGTCGATAGGATATGAATTGCTTATCACACCTTTGCAAACTTTGACACTCTATAATGCGATAGCTAATGATGGTGTGATGGTAAAACCTTTATTTGTTAAAGAAATTCGTCAGACTGGTAAACTTATTCAGTTAAATGAAGCTAATGTTATCAATAAAGCTATTTGCAAACAAGAGACTTTGAAGAAGGTACAGAAAATATTAATAGAAGTTGTAGAGCATGGAACTGCTAAGAATTTATTCAATACCGTATATAAAATAGCAGGTAAAACAGGTACAGCACAGTTAGATTATGGCAAAGCTGACAATCAAAAGACGTTTAAGGCATCATTTGTTGGATATTTTCCAGCTGATAATCCTAAATATTCTTGCATAGTAATTATAAATAATCCATCAAAAGGGAAATATTATGGAGGTGCTGTAGCTGCTCCGGTATTTAAGGAGATTGCAGATAAAGTATATGCTACACAATTGAATATTCGTCAGGAGGAAAAGAAAGCAACTGCTTTACAAATTCCTTACGTTCCAGCAGGTAATCAAAAGGACCTTAATACTATTTATTCAAAACTTAACTTCCCTGTAAGTTCTCAAAATCCGGAAGCTGATTGGATAGAAAGTTATAAAAAGGATACTATTACATTATATAAAGCAAAAACAATAAAAGTAAAAACAGTTCCTGAAACAGCAGGAATGGGTCTGAAAGATGCGGTTTATCTATTAGAAAAAAGTGGATTGAAAGTAAATATTGTAGGTAGAGGTTCTGTAGAGAGTCAGTCAATACCTGCAGGAAATCCTGTAAATATTGGGCAACAAATTACACTTTATCTTAAAAACAGACCAGCGGATAGACCAATTCCTATTGCTAAACCAAGTGATACTGCCAAAGTAATTAAAAAGGAGCCAGTAGTTAAAGTCGTTAAGGAAAAGAAAATCGAAAAAGTTAAAGCTAAAACTACAGCTAAGAAAAAAGAAGTTGTAAAAATAATGCCTAAGGCAAAAGTTGTAGAAAAGGCTAAACCAACAACTAAAAAAGATAAGGCGAAGACAGATACAAAGAAAAAAGCGGATACAAAAGACAAGGCTAAAAAGAAGGAAGCGGACAAGAAAGCAAAGGCAGATAAGAAAAAGAAAGAAAACTTAAACAAACAATAACTTGAAACATTTAACAGACATATTAAATAATTCTTCTTTTACCGAAATTATCGGTAAAAAGGATATTGTTATTGATGAAATAACATTTGATTCAAGAAAAATAACCAATAATTGCATGTTTATAGCAGTTAAAGGTACAAAATCTGACGGGCATAATTATATTGATGATACTATTAAAAAAGGTGCTGTTTGTATTGTTTGTGAGCAGTTGCCAACAAAAATTAACAAAGATGTAACTTATGTTTTAGTAAAAGATAGTAGTTATTCATTAGGAATAATTGCTTCTAATTATTTTGATAATCCTTCTACTAAACTTTCTTTAGTTGGGATAACCGGCACAAATGGAAAGACTACCACCGTAACTTTACTTTATAATTTATATAAAGAACTTGGATATAGTGTAGGCTTATTGTCGACAATTAGTAATAAAATAAACGATAAAGAGTATCCTTCTACTCATACTACTAGCGATGCGATTCAACTAAATTCTTTATTAAATAAGATGGTTGAAAGTGGATGTAGCTATTGTTTTATGGAAGTAAGTTCGCATGCAATAGTTCAGCATCGAATCTCAGGATTAAAGTTCTCAGGAGCTCTTTTTAGTAATATTACGCACGATCATTTGGATTATCATTCCACATTTGCTGAATACATTAAAGCAAAGAAATTATTTTTCGACAACTTATCCAAAGATGCATTTGCATTGGTAAATATTGATGATAAAAATGGGATGCAAATGCTCCAGAACACTAAAGCGAAGAAATATACTTATAGTTTAAAGAGTGTTTCGGATTTTAAGTGTAAGATTATAGAGAATAATTTCAGTGGTTTGTATCTTAACATTGATGGAACGGAGGTTTTCTCTAAATTAGTTGGGTCTTTTAATTCATACAATATTTTAGCAGTATATGCAGCAGCAATTCTTTCAGGAGCTGAGAAAATAGATGTTTTAAGAATAATAAGCAATCTTGAAGCAGCAGAAGGAAGATTTGAATATATTACTTCAAAAGATAATATCATTGCAATAGTTGATTATGCACACACTCCAGATGCATTAACAAATGTTTTGTCAACGATATCTGCAATCAGATCAAATAACGAACAATTAATTACAGTTGTTGGGGCTGGAGGAAACAGAGATACAACAAAGCGTCCTGTAATGGCTCGAATTTCATGCGAAATGAGTAACCTAGTAATTTTAACTTCAGATAATCCAAGAGATGAAAATCCTGAAGAAATCATAAAGCAAATGCAAGCAGGAATTGATCCTTCAGCAAACAGAAAAGTTTTGACAATTATTAATAGAAAAGAAGCTATTAAAACAGCTTGTACATTAGCAAAACCAGGTGATATTATTCTGGTCGCTGGCAAAGGGCATGAAAAATATCAAGAAATAAATGGTGTAAAGCATCATTTTGACGATAAAGAAATATTAACTGAATTTTTATCATAATAAAATAAATAGACTATGTTTTATTATCTTTTTACATATCTGAACAAAGCTATGAGCTTACCTGGAGCAGGTGTATTTCAATACATCTCTTTTAGAGCTGCTATGGCTGTAATAACATCATTAACTATTTCAATGATATTTGGAAGAAGTTTGATTGATTTTTTAAAGAAAAAACAAGTTGGAGAAATAGTAAGAGATTTAGGTTTAGAAGGGCAAAAAGAAAAACAAGGGACACCTACAATGGGTGGTCTTATAATCTTAGCATCAATACTTATCCCTACTCTTTTATTTGCAAAGCTACATAATATCTATATTATTTTAATGCTTGTAACTACAGTTTGGCTTGGTTTAATTGGCTTTATTGATGATTATATAAAGGTGTTTAAAAAAGATAAGAAAGGTCTTGCAGGTAGGTTTAAAATTTTAGGGCAAATAACCTTGGGTTTAATCGTAGGAGTCACAATGTATTTCCATGATGGGATTGTTATTAGAGAAAAAACCACGGAGAAACAATACGTAACTACCCACAATATTTTAAATGAAGCTAATTATGAAAAAGCAAAAGAAGAATTCAATAATAGTTCTGTAAAGTCTACTAAAACCACAATTCCTTTTGTAAAAAATAATGAGTTTGATTATTCGAGTTTGATTCCATGGAGAGGGGATGGATATTTAAAATGGGGATGGATAATTTTTATTCCTATAGTAATTTTAATTATTACTGCTGTTTCAAATGGAGCTAATCTAACAGATGGAATTGATGGATTAGCTACAGGAACGTCGTCAATAATTGGAGTAACTTTAGGTAT
>CAYRBL010000258.1:0-5287 GCA_964422385.1 uncultured Bacteroides sp. | reverse complement strand
TAAAACGACATGAAGTTGGTGATGAAGAAATAAAAGTTAAAGCAGATTCTAATGGAAGGGTATTAGAAATAAGTAAAGTTGTTAATCCTAATGAAGCAATAGGAGAGTCGATAGGAATTGAGAAGTTTGATAAGGATTTACTTTTGAAATTGTATGATATACTAGATTATAAAATAAATGTAGAGAATAATGTAAATATATTTTACGAAGCAGCATTTCAAGAATTAATAAATGATAATGAAAATATCTACATTGTTGATATAACTTCTTATATTTGCATGGAAATTGACACAGCACATGATTTAGAAATTGCAGAAAATATTTTAATGGAAAGTAATAATTAAAGAAGTTTTCATAAAATGAGTGAAAGTTTATTAACCATATCAATTGTAGGATTACTTGCAGGCTTTTTGTTTTCGATGCCTATCGCAGGTCCTATCAGTATATTGATAACTTCAAATGCACTAAAAGGGAGAAACAGATACTGCAATCTGGCTACTATTGGAGCATCTTTTGCCGATTTTATTTATGTATTTATTGCCGTTTTCGGTCTCACCAAACTTTACTCTATTTACAAACCTATTATACCTTATGTACTGTTAGTTGGTGCTGTTTTTTTATTAGTAATAGGTTATAAAATTTCAAAAACAAAGATGAATCTGGAGCATATTGATGATAAAAACCAAGTTTCAGGTAAGATTAAAAAAGAAAGAGGTGCATTTTGGACAGGTTTTATGTTGAATTTTCTTAATCCTACGCTTTTTCTTGGCTGGATTACTTCCTCTTTTTTTATGCTTTCTCTTGTAACTTCTTTAGGTTTCAACACTGGTGGTTTGGATAAAAATATAGGTGATAATTTTAATGAAATAAATAAAATAGAAGGTAAGAATATCCAAGTTAATGCAACTACACCCTCTTATCTTAAATTTGATTCGGTAAAACTGGTTAACCATAATGTAACTAAAGAGGAGATGGCTAGCTTTCCTAAGTATTTCCCTTTATTATTAAGTTTGTTTTATGCATTTTTTCTGGCAGTAGGTAGTATTATCTGGTTTTATTATTTAACTGTACTTTTATCCAAGTTCAGGCACAAAATCAATATAGTTATCGTTAATCGGATTATACAAATATTAGGTCTTACATTATGTGTATTTGGATTGTTTTTGGGCTATAAAGCAATTACTTCGTTTATATAGTAATTGTAAGTTAAAGGATACTATCTAGATATTCTGTGAATTTCCATGCTGGGATAGCTTTAATACCTTCAAAAATGTCTTCTTGATTTATAGTAACGATAACAGAGTTTATAGCTGTGCAATTACTTATAGCATTATTAAGTCCATTCAATTCTCTCTTTATATTGTCAAATGTTATTTGCCAACAAACCTGTATTGCTAATATAATTTGATTATTTTTTCTAACAATAAAATCACATTCTGATTTATCATCTTTATAATAAAAAATTTCAACAGAATATTTCTTGAGCATTAAAAACACAGAATTCTCTAGGAATCTTCCTAAATCTTCATTAAAAGACAAACTGACAGCTTTAGCCATTGCAGTATCTACAGCATATATTTTCTTAGGATTTATCTGTTGTTGTTTAATAGAAAAAGAAAATCGAGGGAGCAAATCAATCAAATAACTTTCTTTAAGGAAATCGCAATAATCAATTGTAGTTCTAACTGATTTTATGCCTAGTGTATTAGTAATGTTATTATAACTTATTTCTTTTGAAATATTACTCATCAGAAATGTTAATAGTCTAAGTAAAATATGATCATTTTTTATATTCCTGCGTACTGCGATATCTCTTATAACAATATCTCTTGCTAATGAACGAAGATAATCCTCTTCACCTGAATTAAGATATTCAGGAAATCCTCCTTGCTGTAAAAATAGCATAAAGTTTTCATAACTTGCTTCTGCTGATTTTAATTTTAAATACTCATTAAAATTAAATGGATATAACTCAATCTGAAGATGTCTTCCTGTAAGCCTAGTTCCTAATTCACGACTCAACATTGAAGCATTAGAGCCTGTTATGAAAATTTGAAACCCTTTGTCATGTGCAGAACGAACAAATTTTTCCCAATCAGGTAGATTTTGTATTTCATCAAATACCAAATGTTTGATGTTTTCACTAATTGCTATTTGTTCTAATTTTTGAAAATCATTTGCATCGAATCCTTCTAAACGGATATCTTCAAAATTTAAAAATAATACTGATTCTTGTTCATGAATTACACTCTTTAGTAATGTGCTTTTTCCACTTCTTCTAATACCAGTAATAACAACTATACGTTTACTTTCAAGAGGAATTATTTTTTCTCTTGTTATGATTCTTTTTTTAGGATTTATAACTTGATAATCCTTTATCACAACTCGTAAATTTTCTTCAGTTATCATATTATTTTTTTTGCAAAATTACATAGTTTGTATTACAAATACAAATTAATTTGTATTACCAATACAAGCTTTTGTAAAACTATGATATCTAACCTACTTTACTAATTTTATTTAGTTTTTCTATATCGTTAATACAAATATTTTTACCAGTAATTTCAATGATTCCTTCTTTATGAAACTTCCGCAATGTATTTATAACATTCTCTTTTGAGCAACCTACAAACTCTGCAAACTCCTGACGGGATATATTAAGGGTAAACTTTTCGCTTTCGTATATGTTTTTTGAAAGATATAATAAGATCTCCGCAATACGTCCTGTAACTTGTTTGTGGGCTAAACTTATAAAATTAAATACAGAGGTTTTGAACATCCCAGATACCAATTCCAAAACTTTTAAAGTAAAATTACTATTCTGAAGAGCAATATTCTTCAACTTTTCTACATCTATCAAATAGCCTTCGCAGTCTTCGATGGCTGTTATTGAAAAAATATTAGTATTATCATAAAAAATATTAGCTCCTCCTAATATGGAAGGCGCTTTTGAGATGGTAAGTATTAAATTTTTACCACTATTATCTTGATAATTAAATTTAACCATTCCTTTTGTAATAAATACCAAATGAGTAGTTCGCATACCTTGTTTAAGCAAAAGTTCTCCCTTTTTAAACTGCAATACTACAGAACCATCGTATAAGGATTCGAACTCTTCTTCGGTTATAAATTGACTACTTATCAATTTTAACAAGTTCTTATCCGAGTTTAGTTGCTTTTCTTCTGTATTATTCATTTGGTTACAAAATTAGTCTTATTATACTATTCAAAAAATGTAATATTTCACTTTTTATTATGAATTCTATCATTTTTATTAATATGATATGTCATATTTATTATAACAATTATAAGAAAAAACAGACTTACCTTTGCAAATATTTAACAATATTAAACATAAGCTTTATTTTATAAAAATTAAATTTTAAACAATATGAATTTTAACGAAAAAGTCGAACAGATAGACCTACTTTTTAATGCATCTAATGAAGCTATAAATGAGCCAAGCCAACTTAAAAAGATAATTCAGCAGTTTGCTTTCGATAGTAGTGATGTGGAAGAACATTTACTCTATCCGGAGCATTTGCCTTATGGAAGAAAGTGTGCGTATCGTTCAGATAATTTCGAAGTGATTGTAATGAACTGGAAACCTATGGAGAGTAGCAATATTCACAATCATGGCAATTCGTTTGGTTGCGTATATTCTGTTACGGGTAGTGCTAATAATATATTGTATGATGACAATTTGGAGCAGATAAATTGCATTCCACTTGTGAATAATACTATTGCCGAAGTGCCAAAAGGGATTTATCATGCAATACAAAACAGTAAAAATGAGTATGCGGTTTCTATCCATTTTTATGCACCTCCGATGGTTGGGATGAATGTTATTGACAAAGAAAATAAGGAGAAAAGTTATTTTGTGAAAAACGAATGTGGAGCTTGGAATCCAACGCCAGAAGAAATATTGCAAGATTAGGTTGCATCTTAGATAAAATTTATATTGTGTTTTTGATGACAGTTGAGCCTTAAGATTGGTGTGATATTAGCCTTTTCTTTAACCTCTCCCCAGCCCTCTCCAAAGGAGAGGGAGTAAGATTATTCCTTAACCAAACTCACTTGCCCTTTTATAATTCCTTTTTCTTTTACCTGATTAATTATAAATCTCTCACTTTTGTTGCCAAGTATAATTTATTTCTTACTCATATAAGGTTCAAAAAACGGCAAATCTACTTCATAAACAGTTTTAGGAATTACACCGAGTTCTACTCGTTTAAACATCTCAACAAGTTTTTCACCATCTACAAGTTCAACTTGAGGAGCTCCTTCTCTATTGGCTTCTTTAATTGCATCTGAAGAAAATGTTCCTGTTGTCATGATAATTCCTTTCTCTGCTCTTCCTATCATTGCATTTCTAAAATCACCAACTTGAGCTCTAGAAACTGTTCCTTTATAACGTTTACATTGAAATAATACTTTAAAACTAACAAATGGATTCATTTCAAGGGTTCCATAACCATCAATTCCTCCGTCATGGGATTGCCCTGTTACAATTACTTTTTCAAACCCTGATTCTCTTAGTAATCTTTGACAAATCCTTTCAAATCCTTCAGGTGTTAAACTTTGTAATACCTGTAATAAATCTGTGGTATTGCTTGTTTGTATAGCATCTGGTTCGCTTTCTTCAATTTCTTCAATAATTTCTTTTTCAGTAATATCTTTCTTTGATTTTTGATGAATATCCACCCATTTAAGAAATATATCGCGTGATTGCTCCGCTGATAATTGAGTTTTTTCGCCTTTTGCAGATAATGTCCAAATACCATGTTTGGATGTGTCAAGTAATCCTTCCCATGCTAAATACTGTCTTGCCCATGCAACTTGATTATAAAATCTCGATTGTCCTGAACTTAGTATCTCATTTAACTTTTCGGTTTTTACATCTAAGTTCTCAGCAACCTTATCAGAAGCTTCTCTAGGTTTTGCCGACCCTCCTAATTGTCTTAAAGCATCTAATAAAGGTCCAAACCATTTTACAAACTCTGCTTGACTATTTCTTTTTTTTCCCATTTTACATCTTTTAATTTTTCTACAAAGATACAATTATATATAATATGAATAGTACTTTTCTTAATCATAATATAAAAAAGGCATATATAATTCAATACAAAATCATTTTTCTTATTAAAAATAAAAAATACTTTAATTTATTTTTAAGGGCAACTATTCCCACAGGGGTGGTGTTTCGGAACTATTTCTTTTGTTTTATTTGTTAAATAAAGTCTTTTTAAAAATAATATTTTAAAAAGATAGTATCTATGTCAATTAA
>CAYRBL010000257.1:0-5289 GCA_964422385.1 uncultured Bacteroides sp. | reverse complement strand
ATTAATTAAAAACAATTTAAATATTTAAAACATTTATTATGTCAAATAGAATAAAAGTAAAAGAAACACCAGGAGAAACAAGTTTACCGCAATTGTATTTTAGAATAGAAGGAGTAGCAGCAAAAACAACTCTAAATGCGGCATTGATCCCAGATTTAACCACCAGTGGTTTGGAACTTAAAACAATGAATACGGCAATGCACGACGCAATAATACTTGGGATGGGTCATGATAGCGATCAGGTAAAACTTTCGCATGTGATAGCAGCTCGTATTTATGCATCATTCAGACAAAATTCGAGAGATATTGAAAAAGCAGCTAATATAAGTGGTGATGTTACATTGCCAGGTAAATTTGGACATGAAGTAATTGGACCAAAAACTCCTATATTTATTCCTGAAATTTATATAGAATTAACTCCAAATAAAGGAGAAGTTGCTTATAGAGTTAAAGCAATTGACCTAGTTTATAATTATAATATGGAGTGCACTCAATTAGCTGAAGATAGGAGCGTAGTAATTTTAACAGATGTTCCATTTCAAAATGCAAAAGGATTACTAAATGGTTTTATATCTGGAGCGATTTATTTATTTAGATCTCAACCCGTATTTGCAAATGGAGTAAAAGGAGAATTTACATCCTATTTTGAAATCAGAATGGGATAATTTGATATAAATAATTGCACTATTGAAAAAAGTTTTAGAATTATAGTGCTCAATTCAAAGATTTTTACTATCTTTGCACTCGATTAGAGGCGAGCGATGTTTTAGGGTGTTACTATGGGTGTGAACATCGCGTAGTGAAAAGATTAAGAGGGGACTACATGTCCCCTCTTTTATTAAAAAAAATATTGTGATACAAAAAGAATTAGTACAAACATTGATTGACGAGCAGCTCGCAGGAACAGATTTGTTTCTTGTGGAGCTTAAAATAAGTGTTGGCAACAAAATTCTTGTGTTTATCGATAGTAATGATGGCGTAACTATAGCCGAGTGTATTACCTTAAGTAAACATATTGAATCGCATCTCGACAGAGAAGCAGAAGACTTTGAATTGGAAGTGTCGTCGGCAGGCTTGGAACACGCATTTAAATGTATACAACAATATCATAAAAATATTGGCAAAACAGTAGCTGTTGTATTAAAAGATTCGCCACTAAAACTTACAGGAACATTGCTATCGGCTACCGAACAAGAGATTGGACTGGATGTAGTGCCAGCAAAAAAGAAAAAAGTTGAAGCTGAAAGTACTATTCAAAAAATAGAAATGAGTAAGATTAAAGAAACAAAAATAGTAATCTCATTTAAATAATAATATAAAAAAACATTTTATAAAAAAATTAAAATGGAACATATCAATTTAGTAGATACCTTTTCGGAATTTAAAGAATTTAAAAATATCGATCGCGAAACAATGATGCGTATCATTGAAGATATTTTTAGAGGAATGCTTATTAAAAAATACGGTTCTGACGACAACTTCGACATCATCGTAAACATTGATAAGGGTGACCTTGAAGTATGGCGAAACAGAATTATTGTAGAAGATGGTGCTGTTGACGACGATAATACACAGATTGCATACTCGGCAGCTATTAAAATAGAGCCCGATTTTGAAATTGGAGAAGAGGTTTCTGAAGAAATAAAATTATTGGATTTTGGTAGAAGAGAAATATTTTCTATCAAACAAAATCTTGTTGCCAAAATACAAGAATACGAAAAGAATAATGTTTACAAAAAATATAAAGAAAAGATAGGTCAGATTGTTACCGGAGAAGTATATCAGGTTTGGAAACGAGAATTGCTTATTTTGGATGATGAAGATATTGAACTTACATTGCCAAAAACTGAACTTATACCAACAGATATCTATAGAAAAGGCGAACAAGTAAAAGCTATCGTTTTAAAAGTGGAGATGAAAAATAATATTCCAAGCATTATTTTATCAAGAACTTCACCAGTATTTTTAGAAAGATTGTTTGAAGCAGAAGTTCCAGAAGTTTTTGATGGTTTAATTACTATTAAAAATATTGTGAGAGTACCTGGCGAAAGAGCTAAACTTGCTGTTGAATCATACGACGATCGCATCGACCCTGTTGGTGCTTGCGTAGGTATGAAAGGCTCGCGTATTATGGGTATAGTAAGAGAATTAAGATTTGAAAGCATTGATGTAATAAATTATACCAGCAATCCTGAGTTGTATATTTCACGTTCGTTGAGTCCTGCTAAGGTGACCTCAATAAAAGTGGATGAAAAACATAAGAAAGCTGATGTGTATATGAAAACCGACCAAGTGTCGCTGGCAATTGGTAAAGGTGGATATAATATAAAACTTGCAGGCAAATTAACAGGCTACGAAATCGATGTATACCGTGATAACGAAACTTATTATGAAGATGTGGATTTACAAGAATTCAATGATGAAATTGAACAATGGATTATCGACGAATTTAAAGCCATTGGATGCGATACTGCAAAAAGTATACTCGACTTGAGCATTGATGAATTAGTAAAAAGAACCGACCTTGAAGAAGAAACAATCAATGAAGTTATCAGAATTTTAAAAACTGAATTCGAATAAATTGTTACAGATAATAAAAAAGAAGAGTATACAATTATATCAATGCATAATTAATATAAAGATGGCAGAGGAAAACAAAAACATCAGGTTGAACAAAGTAGCAAGGGAATTTAATGTGGGTATCACTACCCTCGTTGAATATCTTGCTAAGAAAGGGCATAAGATCGAAAACAATCCTAATACTAAGATTGATGAGGTTATGTTCAACTTATTGGCTAAAGAATTTCAATCAGAAAAAAATGTAAAAGAAACTGCTCAGAAAATTGGTTTAGATTATCCGGGAAGAGTACCAGTTACCCTGGAGAACATTGAGAAAACTGCAGAATCTGCACTCGAAAGCGAAGGCGGAGCCGAACTACTTATAAAGAATGTTCCTAATTATTCTACTGCTGAAAAGCCTAAAGAAAAAGTTGAGGAAACTCCAAAAGTAGTAGAAACAGTTGTTGAGGAAAAACCAATAGCAATAGTTGAAAAACCTGTAGTAATTGAAGAGGTTATAGCTAAAGCTGAGCCCGAAATTATTGAACAGGTAATTGCTGAGCCTATAGTTGTAGAAACTGTAGTAGCCGAACCTATAATAGTGGAAACTGTTGTTGAAACAATTGTAGAAATTGTAAAGGAAGTTCCTGCCATCGAAATTATAGAAGAAAAAACTCCTGTTGTTGAAGAACCAATAGCAGTGAAAGAACCTATAGAGGAGCCAATAGTGGAAGCAGTTGTTGAAACAATAGCTGAAGAAATAGAAGTTCCACAAGAAATAGAAGAAGTTGAGGAAACCGAAGAAGGACAGGAAAATAAATTAAAAGTTATTGGTAAAATTGATCTTTCTAAACTTAATCAGAAAACAAAACCTGATAAGGTTTCAAAAGAAGAAAAGAAAAAGTTTATCAAAGAAAAACTTAAAAGAGAAAAAGAAGAATTAAGACCTCAACAGCGTACACAAGAAAATAAAGTTGAAGCTCCAATTGAAACTCCTAAGGAAATTGTTAATGAAAAACCAATTGACTTAGTACTTCCAGTAAAAGAAGAAGCTGCACCTAGTCCGGTAGTAACACCTGCTGAACCTAGGCAAGACAACTTTTATGAAACAAAATATGAGAAATTAGAAGGACCTAAGGTTATAAATAAAATAGATTTACAGGTTTTCAAGAAACCTCCAATTCTTAAGAAACAACCTGTGGCTACTTCTTCTGATCCTAAGAAACAAGACAAAAAACGTCCTAGGATTAAAGACGAAAAGGTAATTCCACCTAAAACACATCCAGCACCAGTTTTAAAAACTGCAGGAGCTAATGGACCACATCCACCAAAGAATCCTGATGCTAAGAAACCACCATTACCAGAGAAAAGAGGTAGGTTTAAAGTAATAAAAGCAGTTAAACCTGAGGTGAGCGATAATGAAATCGAAAAGCAAATAAAGGAAACTTTAGCTAGATTAAGCCCAACTGGTAAGTCGAAATCTTCTAAATACAGAAGAGAAAAAAGACAACAGGTTAGTCAGCAAAATCAGGAAGACTTATTAAGAAACGAAGAAGGCAAGAAAATAATTAAAGTAACCGAATTTGTTACTGCCAATGAACTTGCAAGTATGATGGATGTGCCAGTTACAAGTGTTATTTCAACTTGTATGAACTTAGGTATGTTTGTTAGTATTAATCAACGTTTGGATGCTGAAGCTTTAAATATTGTTGCAGATGAGTTTGGTTTTTCTGTAGATTTTGTAAGTGTGGAAGTTCTTGAAGCTATCACTGAAGCTGAATCAGAGGATAATCCTGAAGATTTAATCGAAAGAGCTCCTATCGTAACCGTAATGGGACACGTTGACCACGGTAAAACATCCTTACTAGATTATATCCGAAACACCAACGTTATCGCAGGTGAAGCAGGAGGTATTACACAGCATATCGGTGCTTATGAAGTGGAACTTGAAAACGGAAGAAAGATTACATTCCTTGATACACCGGGTCACGAAGCATTTACTGCTATGCGTGCCAGAGGTGCTAAAATTACTGACGTTGCTATTATCGTAGTAGCTGCCGATGATAAAATAATGCCTCAAACTATCGAAGCTATCAATCACGTGCAAGCAGCAGGTGTTCCTGTTGTTTTTGCCATAAATAAAATAGATAAATCAGGTGCTAATCCTGAAAAAATTAAAGAGGAATTAGCAAATATGAATATCCTTGTAGAAGACTGGGGTGGTAAATATCAATCTCAGGATATCTCTGCAAAGAAAGGTATCAACGTTGATCATCTATTAGAAAAAGTATTGCTTGAAGCAGAACTTTTAGACCTTAAAGGTAATCCTAAAAAGAATGCTACAGGTACTGTTATCGAATCTTCATTGGATAAAGGTAGAGGTTATGTTGCAAAAATATTAATCCAAAATGGATCTATTAAGATTGGTGATGTAATCTTAGCTGGAGCAAATTATGGAAAGGTTAAGGCGATGTACAACGAGCGTAACCAACTTATAAAATATGCAGGTCCATCTACTCCTATATTATTATTAGGATTAAATGGCGCTCCTCAAGCTGGTGATAAATGTAATGTAATGGACGACGAACGCGAAGCAAAAGACATCTCGAACAAACGTCTGCAATTACAACGTGAACAAGGTATCAGAACTCAAAAACATATTACATTGGATGAAATTGGTCGTCGTATTGCGATTGGTGATTTCAAACAATTAAATATAATTGTTAAGGG
>CAYRBL010000256.1:0-5303 GCA_964422385.1 uncultured Bacteroides sp. | reverse complement strand
CAACTAGTTTATACCATTTTTTAATACATTTATAAAAAGAAGAAGCACTCCAGGTGCGATACATAAGCGAAAAATCGAAAGCAAGAT
The DNA here is from genome assembly GCA_964422385.1 of uncultured Bacteroides sp. Lineage (GTDB taxonomy): Bacteria > Bacteroidota > Bacteroidia > Bacteroidales > JACABE01 > JBAXLO01. Next base: position 5,216 of record CAYRBL010000256.1, on the reverse strand, counting down.
GCAATTCATCACCCTTCCCCAAATAACTTGCAGATAGTTCAGGATTGCCAGGAGGGAAAGAAAAAACTTCTCCAACAGCCATTCTATCATCATATTCATCAAGTAAAAGACGAAGCTTACGAGCTATACGATGTGCTCCTTTACGATTACGATCAAACAAATGTCGTTGAATATTTAATATTCGTGAGTAGCTTGGGTTGTCTCTAAATCTTTTATCTTTAATAATCCAATTAATAACATCCAAACGAAAACCATCAACACCCATATCTAACCAAAATCTTACTTCATTAAATACCTCTTCAACAAGTTCTTTATTTCTCCAGTTCAAATCGGGCTGTTCTTTCATACACGAATGAAAATAATATTGACCGGTAGTGTCATCTTTTTCCCAAGCACTCCCCCCCCAAGACGAAAGCCAATTGTTAGGTGCTTTATTTTTGACACCATCTTTCCAAATATACCAATCTCTTTTGGGATTATCAACTGAACTTTTGGATTCTAAAAACCAGGGATGCAAATGAGATGTATGATTTAAAACCATATCCAAAATAATACGAATATTCCGTTTGTGTGCTTCAGCTAATAATGTTTTAAAATCATTTAAAGTACCATAAACAGGATCAATTTCACGATAATTGCTTACATCGTATCCGAAATCAAACATAGGCGATTCATAAATTGGAGTTAGCCAGATAGCATCAACACCCAATTCAGAAAGATAATCTAATTTAAGAATTATACCTTGAATATCACCAGTACCATCTGCATTTGAATCATAAAAACTCTTTGGAAATATTTCGTAAATAACTCCATGCTTCCACCAAACCCATTCACTTGAATCTCTATTCATTAATTATTTAGATAAAATTGGTAATTTAACATTCTCTAATAAGTCTTTTAAGATAATATCCGAATTAAATACTTTTGAGCGTTCGTATGCAGCCTTTTTCATCGAAAGCTGCAATTCAGTATCGTTAATAAATTCTAAAATACGTAGTGCCATTTTATCTTTATTGGTAACCAGATAACCACTTTCGCCATCAATAATAATATCTTTTGGACCTTTTGTTTTATACGCAATAACCGGCAAATCACAACTAAAAGCTTCGAGAACTACACAACCAAAAGTATCAAATTTAGATGGCAATATCAACAAATCAGCAGCAGAATATACCTCAGCAAGTTTAGTTGAATCTACCCATCCTAAAAATTTAGCATCAGGCATCGCTGTTTTAAGCTCCTCTTCCATTGGACCTGTACCTGCAATAGCAAAGCACACATTATTTCCTGATTCTTTTATGATTTTATAGATATCGGGAAGCTCCATCACACCTTTTTCACCACTTACTCTACCAGCAAAAAGGATAACAGTTTCATCAGGATTTACTCCAAAAACTTCTGTTTTATCTTTATTCTTTGGTGTAAAGTGTTCATCAGCCCAATGAGCTGTAAGGAAAACATTGGAAGGATCGAAATTCATATGCCTACCAGTAAGCCATTTTTGTTGATCTGTATTTAAAACAAAAAGACCATCAAAAGCATTATAAAAAGCCCTCAACAATCTACGGAAACGGTTCAGATTATGCACATCAAAGTTCAAAGCTTTGCGCGCAAACATAATCCAGTCGGTATGTATATAAAAATACGCCGGAACATGATATGCATTTTTAAGAAACATTGAAATAAAACCCATAGGTCCTTCGGTAGAACATATTATCCGATCATATTCACCATCATGAAATATCTTATGTATCTCTAATATATTTGGAATACGCAATGGTTGTTGTTTGTAAAACGGAAGATCCATTTCTACTTTAGGTTTCACCACAATCAAATGGTCTTCTGATTGTAATTTACTGCTGCACGTAAGAATATCTATCGGTAAGTTTCTTTTTTTAATCTCCAGATGAAGAGATTTTAAAACAGAAGCCACCCCATTTTTATCTTCTAAAGTATCGGTAAGCCATAATATGCGTTCAGTATGTTGAATTCCTCCAATTTCTTTAGCAAAAGTTCCTAACAACGGGCGAGTGTTATACATAACTCTTGCACTTGTAAAATTAGCAGCTACCAAAAGTGATGAAGTTAGAAACGGGAATGATAATCCATCGAGAAATTCGGTAACATTTACCTTAGTCATTCCATTATTGAGATTTCCTAAACTTTTAGACTTGCTATTTTCGATAATTGCCCTGAAATTACTAGGGATTTCGAAGTTATCAATCAAATCAGTAAACGAAAAGTTCTTTAAACTTTCGCTTTCAATAAAAGTACTTATCTTTTCAGTAAAACGTTCAGCAAGAATATCAGTAAGATTATCGTGAATAGAATACATTGATTCGGCAAAAACCTTTAATGTATTTTTAGGATCATCATTGCGGACGTTTGCAATGTTCATCGCATTATCAAATATAGGTTTATATACTTTTGGCACAAACCATCTTTTATAAAAACTAGGTGGATTACCTTGAAAACAATCGTGAAAAAGCTCAATAAACTTCATCGTAACTTTATGTCGCTTTAATTCGGCAAAACCATTAGAAACCAATAGCGCAATTATCTTTTGTTTTGGAGTTCCTTTGTGTAATAATATTCTCAACATCCCTGGATCTTTACTATGCAAAGCTATTTGCATAAAATAATCTAAAAATGTTATCGTCATTTTATCACTATTATTAAAGGAACCATAAGGAGCCATCCTTCCTTTTCTTATTGCTTCTAAAGCGAGATCCGAAACCTTTTCGGTTTGCAGTCTTTTGGCTAAATCTTTAACATGAAGTTGTGTTCCTGTTAAGCCAGCAAATATACCCATATGACTATCAGAGCCACCAGACATTGCTTTAATATAAGGATGCTGACAATATTTTGTTGGTGGGATGTTATATTGCTCCGAAAGTTCATTAATTCTGGAAGGAGTCAAACTTTCAACCCAAGTTTTAACTAAGATATTTTGCCAGGTATCGCGTTGCCCATTTATAACCTCAAATCTTTCGAAAAGCAATGCAAGTTTATTAAAGAAATCCATTGGAGGCATCCCTTTAGTAGAATAATGATATAGCGGATGTGCCCAGATTGTTGGTATATTATGTTCGTGGGTATATTCTTGGAAAGAATATAAATTAGAACGGAGTTTATTTAATATTTTTTCTTGTTCGGCAGTAAAACCATAAGTAAGCACATGAATTCCTACATGAAAATCGGGGACAAAACAACTAAATTCTGCAGCAGTAAGCACATCAATTCCTCTTTCTTTCAGCTCAAAACTCGAGCGAGCATTGTTATGATTCGTTATCGTAAAAGCATTGCAACCATTTGTCTTCAGTGTACTTAATAATTTATCAGATTCGAGCCAGGTTTCAGGTACATTTAGTATTCTACCCATCAACTCATCAGGGACATCACTATTATAATCATGGCAGTGCATATCCATAATCAAAGTCTCATCTTTAGGGAATCTTTTGCTTTGAATTTCATTAAAAGTTGTTAGCTCAGTATGCAATTTTTCAGTAAAATCAAGCTTATGCGAAAATGTATGTTTTATCATTATTTATGCATTATAAATTTTATGTAAAATTAAAGTATATTTTACATTTAGATTGCATATTCTATATTAAGATTACGTTAAGATTTTAACATCGACGCTAGTCTTTTGATAACGTCAACAGAATCATTGATAACAAAGCATTATTACCAAAGTTATAATTATTTAATAATTCCTAAATTCAAGTAATAAAGCTAAAAAAGTATGCACAGGCATATATAAAGAATACTATGAAAATGGTTCGAAAAAAGAACAACAATTATATATTCACACCTATCCTAACAAATGAATAAATTTTGATTTATGATATAATATAAATCTGTTGCTTCAGATTCCATTTTTAGGAGCAGACATCTGTTTACTCCTTTTTTATACTAATCCTTCACACAACGTATTGAATAGCCATAATGCTTATTAACATCGGTTCGGTAAACTGAAGCATTGGAATCGTACATAGTTCGTTGGTATGCATTGGTGGTGCTAATATCCGTTGAAGTCCACCAATAACCATAATAACCAACCATATTAAACGGACCACTATAATATCGATAACCAGAAGCTAATGCTGTAAATCCTGTTTCGTTTGTGGCACCATAATTATTATTTACCCAATGGGTGTAACCCGTTTCCTTTAGCTTGCCACCGGCATTGCTTTCGCCACCCAAATAGGTGGTTAAAGCTGTCCAATCGGCATCTGTAGGGACATGCCAGTTTGTAGGACACATTTTACGGGTATCAGCAACTGTATAATAATTATACAATCGACCATAGGTACTTACAGTGGAAGTATCGTTATTATAATTTGCGTAAGCACCAGTAGAAGTATTAGCCCAATCAACATTTGTAGTTGGATGTTGAATAGTATCTCCATTATTATAATGTGTAGTTTTAAGGTTTTGTTTCATCCAAATTTGTGATCCTATATGCACAGTATCATATCCATTGCCTTCGATATCATACACAGGTTTTAAAACTGTTGTGCTTAATGTATCTTTGATGCAACGAACCGAAAAACCATTGGTATTGCCATAACTATAGGTCCTATTTATTGCTGCTGAATTATAATTTATATATCTATACCAAGCTGTATTAGTTGTGCTATAAATAGTAGAACTCCACCAAACGCCCAACGTTCCTAAACCAAAAGTGGTACCAACATAATCGCAATTGCCACCAGGCAAAGCAGTAAATCCAGAAACATTTGATGCACCTACATTCGAGATATTCCAATGTAATATATTTGCCTCCTTAAGTTTACCACCTGCCACAGAAGAGCCACCTAAATAATTAGTCAGACTAGTCCAATCTGCATCACTTGGAACATGCCAATTGGTTGGGCATAGGCCTCGTGCGTCGGCAACAGTATAGTAATTATACAAGCGACCGTAGGTATTCGCATTATTTGTATCATTATTATAATTGCAATAAGCGCCTAACGTAGTGCCCGACCAAGCACTTCCATTTGTTACGTTTAGTAGCGCATCACCATTATTATAATGTGTAGTTTTAAGATTTTGTTTCATCCAGATTTGCGAGCCTATATGCACTGTATCATAGCCATTGCCATCAAAATCATACACAGGCTTAGGTGCCAAAGCCGATTCATTATCCTTGGTACATCTTACCGAATAGCCAAAAGCTTGTATATAATCGGCACCAATCTGAGCACCTGTCA
>CAYRBL010000255.1:0-5315 GCA_964422385.1 uncultured Bacteroides sp. | reverse complement strand
TATAATAGCCTTTTTATATTTATACCTGTCAGGAGGGGAAACCTGACAGGATGCTTTCAAAGATTTGTCATTTTACTTTATTTTTTTAAAAGAATAATATTTCAGAATGATAAATTTCACAATTTCTTTCCTAAAATAATTCCCAAAAACATCCTTACATCCACATTTTTTTCACCCCATTTTACGAGTTTTCAAAACCCTGCCATTTTGTCAGGTCACCCCTTTTGAGATGAGGCAAAAAACGTTAATATGCAGCATTACAACTTTTATGATGTTTCAAAGACGGCTTCGGAAGGCCATCTCAAAATTTCAGATGTATCATATACGTCGTTTTTTGGGTTTTTATTTTTATTTTTATCAAAAATGAGCCTTATTTTGGGTAAAATTTAAAAAAAAACCTGACATTATGTCAGGTTTTGGCCTTTTTACTATTTTTTTTGTCGAAAAAAGGGCTTCGGAAGGCCATCTGAAATTTTGAGATGGCCTTCCGAAGCCTTCTTTTATGCTTTTGTAAAAAAAATATGTCCAAAATAAGACTTCTTTTAAGCATTTGAAAAAGTCAGATGTCGTACTTAAGACATCTTTTATACAAAATTATTTTGCAGATGAGCAAGTGAAATCAATTTTCTTAAAAAAGTAGTATTTCATTTCTTAAAATCTTAAAAAAACAACCATTTTTTGTTATTTATTTTATATATCTTGGCTTAACAATTATTTATTTTTTTTATTATTGCTGAAATTAAATCTTTTTTTATTAGATAGAGTGCTAAGGACTACCATTATCTATTGTTTTATAACTTTTTATTATTATTTTTAATAAAAATAAATTAGTTTTATAACTAAATTAGAATTAATTTTGGCGAATAATTTACATATAACAAAAGTTCAACAAATATCTAAAACAAATTAATTAAAAAAAATAAACAAAAAAATTATGGAAGGTTTATCAATGTTTAGAGAAGTGTTCGCCACCGAACCTCCGGAGCCGTTAGCAAAGACTGCTATCGACGGAGCATTTCATGTGGCGGCATTAAATGCCCACAAAACCATCGACCCTGTTATTCTGGCAATGTGGACAGCAACAGATCCGCTTTTTACCACTTTTTCGACAGATAAAATTGCATTTGAAAAGGGTGAAGAAGATTTGAAAATTAAGAATGCAGCTTTTGTTGTACTCGAAGGTAGTTTGAATGGCGTGTTTTCTGTTTATCAGGAAACCATAGTTGGAATTTATCCAACTACAACTGTTAGATATAAAGAGTTGTACTGGGAAAGTATCTCGGAAATGTTTAGAGGTGGTATTGCCACAAAATTCGAAAACATCAGTCGATTCTTATCTATAATAGGAACGGATGTGGCTTTGGCAACAATAAAAACTAATTTGTTAGGCGTACAATTGAATTTGAACACAAAAATGGCTGAAAAATTTGCTTTGAAAGCGCAAGTAGAAGCTTTAGACCTGGTTGTGCGTGCCTCTCAAAAATTATTTTGCCAGGAAGAAGACGGAAACGCAGGTGGATTAAAACAATTCTACAAAACAACTCCTTACGTTTGCAATCAATATTTTAAAGTAACGGATATTAAATATTACAAACCAACCGCAATTGCTGAAGCTAAAAAAGCAGCTCTTCTTCACGATTTTGCTCCAAATACTATAACAATTGTTCCTAATGTTTTACTTTGGTCGAATTGCAAACCTAACATTAAAAACCTAAGTATGGAAGCTGTAAAAATAAGCAGTACCAATGCAGTAGGCTCTCAGGGCAAAGGGATTTTCGATTTAGCACCAGGCAAATCTTATAGAAAAGACATTAAATTTATAGGAGCAGTCGGCAATACATTATTAGTAGTGGATACCACAGGATGCACAGAAAATGTGAAACTTAAGGTGGAGGTGAAGTAAGAGTACCTTAAGTGCCTTAAGTACTTAAAGTGCCTAAAGTTTTAAAGGCAAATTACGAATTACGAATTACGAATTACGGAAAAAATAATGCCTAATCCCGCACGTGCGGGATAAAGTGCCTTAAGTTTATAAATCAATATTACTTTAAAAGCCTTCAGTAAAATTTTGCTGGGGGCTTTTTTAGTATGAAATTTGTGGTAGCAGAATTTAATTAGTTTTGCTATCAATCATAATTAAATTAAATGTACTTTTGTATTATCATATTAAAGCAATATTTATGAAAATAAAAAAAATAATCATACTAAATATTCTTATCTTTACAATGCTTGTGATTAGCAGTAGGCTAAATGCCCAATGCGACAAGCCTGTTTTGATTGACGATGTTAATATAAGTAATATCAGTTCGCCATATCAACTTACTTTTTTGCACGAAGTACCCCAAAACCAACTCGACGAATTAGTGAATGATCTGATGAATAGCTTCGATTCGCTTGATTGCGTTCGGCTTGTTGATGCTATTGGCGCTTTAAAAACTCCCGAATCTTACTGTTTGCTATATAGTAGTTGCTGCCGCCCATTAGTGATTAACGATTTGAATCCTTTTAATGGGTTGGTGGGGAAAATTTCGATGTATGGTGCATATAGAGTCCTAAATAAGTATTATTTGGATGGGAAAGTCTTTAATGATCCCGATAATTGGAGATTTGCAACAAATGTAATCCTGGAATGCAAGAAAAGGGAGCCAGCTTGTTATTACTGCCCCCCACCCGACTATAAGGCTGAGGAAATTAAAGAATTGGAAAAGATAGATACCCGAAAATATGATAAAATAATAATAGATGTCATCAAAAAATACAGTGATTTGAAACGTTTTGGGGGAATCGCCGGTCATAGTCAGGCTATGGATAGCATCGTGCAAAAGTTATATGACTACGAATTTGTAGGGGAAGCAATTTGGGATAAATGTTCTGAGAAAATTGCAATATATCCCAGCCAAAATATTTTGGGAGTAATAATAATGATAGATGAAAAACCTGTTGAGAAATGTTATAACATTCAGGTTGGAGAGATTAACCGCATAACAAAAAAAGCAAATGATGTACTTATATATAAAAAAAACTATCTAAAACCGGGCTTCAACTATGATGAAACCAATAAGTGCAATCCGGAATAAATTGTTAAAAAAAGAAATACTTTTAAACCATTGTTTGTTATTTTAATCATATATGTTTTTAAAAATAATATGAAAAAAATAATAATTACCATCATAATTACACTTAGTTTTCTAAACTCAAAAGCTCAGAGTCTGTATTTTCCACCCTTAACGGGTACTGCCTGGGACACGGTTTCGCCTTCTTCATTGGGATGGTGCGTAAATAATATTGATACTTTATATAATTTCCTTCAACAGGAAAATACCAAAGGTTTTTTGGTTTTAAAAGATGGTAAAATTGTTTTGGAAAAATATTTTGGCACTTTTACACAGGATAGTTTGTGGTATTGGGCTTCGGCAGGCAAAACAATCACCTCTTTTTTGATAGGAAAAGCAAATGAAGATGGCATTTTAAGCATCAACGACACCTCAGCAAAATATCTTGGCACAGGCTGGACCAACTGTACGCCAGCACAAGAAAGCAAAATTAAGATTTGGAATCAACTTACAATGACTTCAGGTTTGGACGACGGCGTTGCGGATAATCATTGCACTCTCGACTCTTGTTTGGTGTACAAAGCTGACGCCGGAACGCGTTGGGCATATCACAATGCACCATATACTTTGTTGGAAAAAGTAATTACAAATGCGAGTGGTCAGGCCATCAACACCTATACGCAATCGAAATTAAAAATCAAAACAGGTATTACAGGTTTATGGGCAACGGTGGATTACGACAACGTGTTTTTTAGCAAAGTTAGGAGCATGGCAAGATACGGATTGCTGTTCGAAAACAAATGTATATGGAATGGTGATACGCTTTTGCGAGATACAGCCTACATTTGGCAGATGACAAATACTTCGCAACAGATTAATAAGTCGTATGGCTATCTTTGGTGGTTAAATGGCAAAGCTTCGTACATGGTTCCAGGTTCTCAATTTGTATTTACAGGTTCTTATGCCCCTGATGCCCCATCCGATATGTTTGCAGGTCTGGGTAAGAACGGACAAATAGTATGTGTATCCCGAAGTAAGGGATTAGTTGTGGTAAGAATGGGAGATGCTCCTACAAACTTTGGGGAAGTGCCAACAGTTTTCTGTAATCAGATTTGGCAGAAGCTTAATGCAGTGATGTGTACAAATGCTTCGGTTTATAATAATCATAAAATAGATACAAAACCTACAATTTATCCTAATCCTACCGAAAAAGAACTAAATATTGACATAAATACTAATAAAAAATATACAGTTGAAGTCTTAAATATAATGGGTGAACTTATTTTTAGAATAGAAAATCAGAATAAAATAGATGTTTCAAATCTTGCTAAGGGGGTTTATATTTTAAAGCTTGTGGAAGGAGAAAATATTTTTACAACTAAATTTATAAAGCAGTAATATCATAAATTAATAAAAGCATAAATCAAAAAAAAGGGGAGCAATCAAAATGACTACTCCCCTATTCTTAATTTATTTTAAACAAAAATTATTTTATCAAACTCAATCCTTCCAAAGCTGAAGTATCACCAGGTTTGTTCATCAGTACTTTATTGAAAAGCACCTTCGCTTCGCGCATTTTTTGTAGGCGATAATGCTCCCAGGCATACATCAACATTGCATCATAATCGAATGGGAAATGATTGGCGATGGTTTCAAAATATTTAAATGCATCAGCATACTTTTGTTTGCCATACAAAATCATACCTAATCTATAATTAGCTGTATAATGATTAGGATCAATTTTTAATATTTCCACATACTGTGTTTTCACCTGATCCCAATTACCTAAAGCAGCAGCAGGATTCACAAAACCAAGCTTTGCTTCTATCGACATAGGCATTAAAGTAATTGCCTTTTGATAATAAGTACAAGAAGTTGTAAATTGCCCCGACATATAGTATAACCAACCTAAGCGAAGGTTAATTTCATACGAATCTTTGTTGTCTTCATAAAGTTGTTTCAACGGATCAATTGCTTTTGAATATTCAGCAGCTTTTTCGTGTTTATAACTCGAAGAAAATGCCTCTTGTATTGCTTTATAGTTCTGAGCTGAACCATGTACCGTAAATAATAAAATTACGATTAATGTAATAATTGATTTTTTTAAAGTTTCCATTTTATTCCTCCTAATATAGAATTGTTAATATAATTTGTTTGTGTATATGTGATTGTTGTAGCTGAAGTATATTTTAAATAATTATTATCTCGAGTTTGAAATTGATATCTTAAAGAGAGTTCAAGATGCGAATTCAACATATATAA
>CAYRBL010000254.1:0-5323 GCA_964422385.1 uncultured Bacteroides sp. | reverse complement strand
GTTGGCTACTCTTAAAGCTAAAAAAGCGCTGGTAGCAAACTAATCTTAATTTCACCCTGCTGTAGCGACAGCAGATATACATATTTAGAAAAGCGTTAGCTTTTATTCCCACTTCTGAAACTTCGACACTTTCAAAAAGTATATGGGATAAGTTAGTAAACGCCTACGTCAAAGGGCGTGGGCTTTAACTTATCAATATACTAGGTAGTCGAAGACCTCAGAAGTGTGATATGGTTAAATGTCCCACGCTTCTTGTTTCAATATAAGATTATATAGTACTAAAACAAAATACAATATGAAAAGTAAAATGAGCATCAGAAGTTTGCAACTATCTTTTTTGGCAATAGCTATCGCAGCCCTTGCTAGTTGTAAAAAAGACAATTCGGCATCTATCGCCACAGTGACCACCAATCTAACCATCACCAACATCACGGGTGTGTCGGCATCGGGCGGTGGCGCAGTCACCGACGACAAAGGCGAAACCGTGACCGCACGAGGTTTGTGTTGGAGTACTAACGTAAACCCATCTACCAAAGATAGTTTAACTAAAGATGGCAGCGGAGCAGGCACATTCACCAGCACGATGTCGAATCTGCAACCCAACACCACCTACTATGTTCGGGCGTATGCCACCAACAGCGCAGGTACAGGATATGGCAATGCCGTGAGCTTTACCACCAAGAAACTGCCCGTGCTAACCACAACCGCAGCCACCAATATCACTCCCAACAGTGCATCGAGCGGTGGAGAGGTGACTGATGACGGTGGGCAAACCATCACTGAGCGCGGCGTGTGCTGGAGCACCAACCCCAAACCGACAACTGTCGATAGCAAAATCACAGCAAGTGGTACGACTGGCGTATTTACAGCAAGCTTAGTGGCCCTAATGCCCAATACCACCTATTACGCTCGGGCTTATGCCACCAACGCAGCCGGCACCGGCTATGGTGCAGCGGTAAGTTTCACCACTATTGCGCCTTATGCGCCAGTGCTTACTACGCTCGACGCAACTCTAATTAGTAATACCACTGCCACAGTAGGAGGAAACATCACCGACGATGGCGGACAAACCATCACCGAGCGAGGCATCTGCTATAGCAACAGCGGGACACCCAGTATTACCGACTCCAAAACCGCTGATGCCAATGGCGGTAGTGGTATATTCAATGTCAATCTATCGGGCTTAACCGCCAATACTACTTTCTATTCACGAGCTTACGCCACCAATGCATCGGGAACATCGTATGGTAATTTGGTGAATTTTAAAACCGCGGTTACACCCACCACCATTACAGATTATGATGGAAACATCTATCACACTGTTACAATTGGTACACAAACGTGGATGGTGGAAAATTTGAAAGTGACACATTATCGTGATGGCTCGGCAATACCGAATGTAACAAGCAATACCACATGGAGTAGTTTGTCATCAGGTGCTTGGTGCGACTACAATAATAGCACTGCAAATGGAACGACATACGGGCATTTGTATAATTGGTATGCGGTTAACGATAGTAGAATTATTGCCCCTACAGGTTGGCATGTGCCAAGTGATGCAGAATGGACTGTCCTAGAAAATTACCTAATTGCAAATGGGTATAATTATGATGGTACAACAACAGAAAATAAATTACCAAAAGCCCTAGCTTCTAAATCAAACTGGACAACTTCAACTGTTATTGGGTCAATAGGTTATGATTTAATATCGAATAATAAATCTGGTCTAAATGCATTGCCCGCAGGTTATAGGGGAAGAGATGGGATTTGTAAGAGTATATTGCTAAGTGCTGCATTTTGGACAAACACAACTAGCGATACTCAAAATGCACATTATAGATCTTTAGATTATAATTTACCCAATGAGTATATTTCTTCAACATATAAGTTAAATGGGCATACCGTGAGATGTATTAAAGACTGAAATAAACAGAGCAACTAAGAAACCGATCTGTAAAGCAGCTTTAGTCGAAAATATGTGTACGATTGGTGTACATACAAAGATGTTAAAGGTATGTGTGAAAAATCAATTAATAAAATAATTTATGTCAGGCATTAGATTATACAGTTTTAGAGAGGGGGATCGTTCAGAATATTTAGCTAATTACCTGTTGTCGGGTCTAGGACTAGTAACTGTTGTTCCAAGGCAAGAGGATATTGGCTTTGACTTCTACTGCCAATTAGCAGACCAAGAAAATGGGAGTCTGACATTTGGCTATCCGTTCATTGTTCAAGTTAAGTCTGACGGCATTGACGATATTTCGTATGGTAATTATAAAATGACGGACTGGAAAAGAGAGCAAATCGAATGGCTGTTCAGACTTGAACTTCCGCTTCTTTTCGGTATTGTGAACAAGAAGAAAATGCAAATTGACTTTTATAATTGTTCTGCCTTTAGATTTATTTTTGTTGAAAATCCTAATCCTTCAATCATCGAATTTAAACCAAGATTTCCTCAATCAGAAAGTGATATTGGACGGCCAATTCGCGAAGCAATTAATGACTGGACATCAAAAGACAAAGGGGATGGCCATAAGTATACGATAGACTTAGGTAATCCACTTGTAACAATTACAAATGATGATATTTATAATCACGAAGTTTTGGGCGTGAAAAAAAATATTCTAAGGAATGCTGTTGCTATGGAGCAAAACAATATTCTTTACCGTAAGTTAACTCTACCTCATTTTCATTGGGTACAAAAAATTGATACGGATAAAGGCTTTGGAGCCGCATGGTTTTATGGTGCATCAGATAACCCTGCGGTTTTGACAAATCATTATAGAACTCTAGGTCCTGGTCTTATTTCACTAGCAATTAATTTAAGAGCTAATAAACAAGAAGAATTGGTTAAACAACTAATCCCAATTTTAAGAGAATTACCTAAGGATGTTATTCCTCAAGGAATCATTGATAGAAATCCTGACTTTTTTGAATATGAGAATATAAAATAGAATACTGAAAATGCCCCCGGTTCGCCGTAGTATGCAATAAATCGTAGTGCGGTAGTTGAGCCAAGGATCTACCTTTGTTCGAGCTAAAAGCAAAGCTCTGCTTTGCAAAATACAGAGAGGCAGAGCCTATGCCGAACGAGGGGTACTAGGCCAGATAACGCCTTCGATTCGTCCCGCCGAATAGCAAGCTTCAGCCGTTGGCTGCATGCAAATAAAATTCTACATCTATGACAAATGAGCAATATTTAGAAAGTTTCTTAGATAGAAAATTTAAAGGAAATAAAACTTTTAGATTAGAGAAACTAATTGATGAAATCAAAACCGGGGTCAATATACCTAAAGGTACACTGGTGATTATGGCTTCAGGTGATACACAGTTAAGACTAAAAATACTTGAAAAAGATACACCAAATAAAGGATTTTCCACTCCATTAAGATTGAATGATTTTGCATTAAGCAAGAATATTACACCAAATTATTTACATTGGTTCTTAAGTATAAAGGAAATAAGGGTATATTTAAGCTCATATGCTGTTGGAACTGTTTTTCTACGAATACCCAGAAAAACAATAAGTAGCCTACCTATTCCAATACCATCTCACCAGTATAAGGATATAGAAAATGCTGAAACTATCATTGTAAAGGAAAATACTTTATTTAAAAACTTAATAAATCAATTTTATAGTGACTATTTATTGAATGTGAAAAATGAAAGATATGTAACTGCAATAATATTAGCTGGAGCTATTACAGAAGCTATAATTTATCAGATTTTATTAGAGCAGGATATCGATAAAAAAATATTGAATGATGATAGAACATTGGGATTAGGTAAAATGATTACATATTTGAAACTACTGAAACTAGATAAAACATTTTCAATACCATTAACTCATTTGATTGAATTACAGAAGAAAAGAAATAAAGCAATTCACGTTGGACTTGCTGTTGGTAATCAGAAAGGATTCGAAATAACAGACTTGGATTGTTTTAACCAGATAATTAAGCATTTTGGAATATAAAAATTTCAAGTAGTCAACATGCGGTAAGTATACCATTCTCTCATCCCACAGGATATGAAACCGTAGAAAGATGATGTTCGGTTGGCGGGATCTGTGCTCCCGCATGGATATATCTTTTTTAATAAATTAGTAAAGCAGTTATAGGCGAAATCGGTGTACAATTGGTGTATATACAAAGATGGTTTAAACAATTTAAAAATATGGAAAAGTGGAAGTCTAATTATGTTATGAATCAATTAGAGAAATTTGGTTCAATGAAAAAACGATTTGAGATGGCAATTATACTATCTGTGATCACGAATGATTCAAATTTAGAAATTAGACCCGCTCTACAATTTTTTGTAAGACGCAAACCATCTGAAAAAATCGCATATATTGATATGTATTATCCCGATATAAAACTAGCAATTGAGATTGACGAAGAATATCATGATTCTAGGCAAGATGAAGATGCTGAACGGCAACAAGAGATTATAAATGCACTTGGATGTACTTTTTTTAGAATAAATGCAAAAAAAGATTCTTTCAATATAGGAGAATCTATCTCTCAAATTAATAATGAAATAGATACGAGAATTAAAGAGCAAAAAAATAATGGAGCGTTTACAAAATGGACTGAACCTCCAACTAAAACATTAAGAGACTTGCAAAGTGAGACACAAGCTACAATTATAATTAAAACAATAGTTAAAGACGGCACAGAAGTTTTACCTTTTAATCAGATTTCATCTGAAATTAAGAGTCTAGCAAAAAATGTTATAGCATATAGTGGTTCAACTGAATATCATAGTGATTTAGTTGGATTTACAGCTTTCTCAATTGATTCTTATATTCAAGATCCTCAAAGAAGCACATTTATATCACCAACTGGTGCCACAATTGCAGATTCTCCATATTTAAATACATACATTGATAAGTGGGATGGACATAAAAGTATAGTTTATTCAAATGATTTACTTGAAACCTTGAGGAGTAAAGGGAAACATAATAAGAAAAAAGGAAAGAAATAATTATAATATTCGTCATCATGGCTATAAAAACCCCCCTCTTAGCGCAAGTTTGCGCAGCGTAACTTGTGCTTTTTGTTTAAACAGTCTGTGACTGTTTTTGAAGTTGCAAACTTCACTCGTATTCTTCAATAAGGCGGATTTTCATTAATCCGCCTTATTTTTTGATTGTTATCTTAGTGAGGGTGTGACTTTGAGTCACGCCCTCACTAGCAATTTCGTTCTTTCAGGCTAACTGTCTACGTCGTATAAATTTTAATTTCCCCAAAAAAAACTATTCTAAAACATACAAAAATAATTTTCATATTTAGAGTAAAAATAATATCTTCGCAAAATTCAT
>CAYRBL010000253.1:0-5331 GCA_964422385.1 uncultured Bacteroides sp. | reverse complement strand
AAATGAATATATTTGCTATGTTAGCACCATTACCTTCAAAGGGGGAATAAATCACTAAATCACCAAATTGTCTTCCTAAAAGCCTCTATTAATACCCGAAAATATCGGTTTGTGTAAGTTTTTTTACAGTTCCAAACTTTTCTAAAGCATTAAAATCCATATCAGCTTCTCTTCCCAAAATAATATACGATTTGGTTTTATCTTTAACGTAAGTTGCATTAAAGTTTTTAACATCCTGCATAATCATTTTGCCCGCTTTTTCATACACATCCTTACGTACATCGTAATTCAAACCAAATTTATCAGCATTCAAATAGTTCCAAATGATACCCATCTTGGTAATACGCTCGGTGTTTATCTTGCTAATGATTGCATCTTTTGCAAGTTTAAAAGCAGTTTCCGAAACTGGCATTGTGTTGAATAATTCGTTAAAAGCAGTAAGAGCATCAATAACTTTATCGTTTTGTGTAGCAATATACGATGAATTCATATATGGTTTGAACATATCCGAAGGCGTTTGATAGGTAGAACGAGCAGTGTAGGCCAACGAACGTTTCTCGCGCATTTCCTGAAATACTATTGCATTCATTCCGCCACCAAAATACGAATTGTAAAGACTGATATCAGCAGCAAGTTTTACATTGTAAACACCACCCTTTGAAATCAATTGCACTTGCGCTTGTTTTGAATCATAAGGTGCAAAATATACGATGTTTTTATCGGTATCCAACGCCTTAAATTTAATAGGTATAGAATATGGTTGGAATTTAGCTGGAGCTTTGTGATATTTTACAATAATTTTCTTAAGCTTTTCAACAGGCTCGGTACCATAGTACAAAACAGTGTGCTCGTAATTAATAATGTCTTTAATTTTGCCAACTAATTGTTCTATTTTAATAGTTTTTAATTCTTGTTCGGATAAGAAATCAGTAGTTGGCGATTTAGGACCATAAGTTGCATAATCAACTAATGCATTTAAGTTGCGACTTTGATTAGATTTAGCATCTTTACGTGACTTTAAAATATCAGTAATAAAATTATCATAAGCCTTTTGGTCAGGTTTTACATTGGCTAATAAATCTTCGACTAATGCCAATGCTTTCTCCATATTTTCGCTCAAACCACTTATCGAAACGTGTGTTTCTTCATCACTCGACGATACTGAGAAGTTGCAAGCAAGTTTGTAAAATGCTTGTTTAAATTCTTCGGCACTCATCTTATTTGTACCTAAATATGGAAGCAAAGAAATAGCCAAATCAGTATACTTATCATTATTACTACCCATTCTAAAATAATAATAAAGATTGAAAGTTTTGTTTTCGGTATTTTCTTTATAAAGTACTTCAACATTACCTGCCTTAAACTTGGTAATATCTTTAGTATAATCTAAAAATACAGGTTTAATTTCTTTAATAGTATTTAATTTAATATCCTTAACAAAGTCAGATTCGCCTTCTCTGTTTATAGCAATAGGAGTGATAGGTGGTTTCTTAACCTTTGCTACCTCTTCAGGTTTGCCCTGACGTTTGTAAACTACAACATAGTTTTTGCCAAGGTTTTTATTGGCAAATTCTACCAATTCCTTCTTTGTAACCTTGCTTAATTCTTCATTATATTTTATTGATTTTTCCCAAGTCAAACCATCCAAAAACGAATTAGCCATTGCCATAGCTCTGCCATTATTAGATTCGAATCTTTTAAGTTCGCTTAATTTTAAATTATTGATAGCAGCTTCGAGCATCCAGTCGGGGAACTCTCCTTTTTTCAACAATTCTAATTGTTCTAATAATAATGCTTTTAATTCGTCAAGAGTTTGTCCTGTTTTAGGTCTGCCATTTAAAACTAAAGCAGTATAGTCAACCATTCCGTAAGCATAAGAGCCTGCTCTTTGGGCTTTTTGTTTTTGATTAATGTTTAAATCGATGATACCGGCTTTGCCATTTGTAAGCATCATACTAATCATATCAACCATTAAAGCATCCTTAGTCGAAACGCCACCAAATCTCCACGCAAGTAATATGTTTTCAGCTTCCAAGCCTGTAACTTCTTTTATGATAGGTTCAGTTATTGGTGCCTCTGTTTGGAAAGTTAATCTTGGAGGATTACCTGGTTTTAGTTTGCCAAAGTTTTTATCAATAGTTTTGATAACTTCATCAGGATCGAAATCACCCGACATAGAGATGGCCATATTATTAGAAACATAATATTTTGAATAGAACTCCCGAACATTCTTCATCGATGGGTTCTTTAAATGTTCTTGTTCGCCCAAAGTAGTTTGTTTGCCGTAAGGATGGCTAGGGTATAAAGCTTTTAACATTGCTTCGCTAGCTTTACGTCCATCATTGGTTAACGACATATTCTTTTCTTCATAGATAGTTTCCAATTCTGTATGGAATAATCTTAACACAGGATTCGAGAAACGATCAGACTGAATAATAGCCCAGTTTTCGATTTGATTTGAAGGAATGTCTTCCTGATAAATGGTATAATCGTTAGAAGTAGCTGCATTGGTGCCTTGCGAACCTATAACTTTCATCAGCTTTACATACTCATTTGGAATAGCTATTTTAGAAGCAAGAAAAGAAATACTATCAATTTGATGATAGATTGCAGCACGTTTGGCTTCATCCTTTTCGCTTCTGTAAACTTCAAACAAGGCATCAATAGCAGCTATCATTGGCTTTTCCATTTCCCAATTGGTAGTACCATAATGTGTAGTTCCTTTAAACATCATATGCTCGAAATAATGTGCAAGCCCAGTTGTTTCGGCAGGATCATTCTTGCTGCCTACTCTTACTGCAACGTAAGTTTGAATGCGGGGTGCATCTTTGTAAACCGTTAGATACACTTTTAATCCATTATCTAAAGTATAGATTCTGGCATTTAAAGGGTCGCCCGGAACTGATTCATATTTATAAATCTTCTGAGCGTTGATGATTCCGCTTGTAAGTAATATCATACTTAACAATGTTAGGATTCTTAAATAAGTTTTTTTGATCATGATTATGGTATGTATTTGAATTTTTTCAGGGAAAGATTTTACCAATTTCTAAACAAAAGACTAATATCAATACAGTTTTTGTATTGATATTAGTCTTTATTTATAAAATAATATATTATTATTGTACAAAAATTGATGTCCTAGCAGTTTTGCCAGCTACAAATCTAATTGTACCTTGACCATAGCGAGGAGTTGCGGTCGTATTGTCAACAACTCTTACGTCCATAATTGCTTCCAGAGGAAATACGTGTGTGTACATACCGTTTCCATCGGTCAATCCTGAGTCGCCTATTCCTCCGTAAACCTTACTGATAGCAACAAAAGCACCAGGTACTACTATGTTGGTATCTGCCGCAGTTTTTACGTATACTTGCACTGTGCAATTGGTGTCCTCCTTGCATGATGCTATCGAAAAAATAAAAGTAATTAAAAAAATTACAAATATTACTGTTGGTTTTAAATTCTTTTTCATTATTTTTGCTGATATTTTTTATTTATATTTAAGACAAAATAATTTTCAGCAAATTTATACAAAATTTAAGTTATAACAACAATGAAAAACATTTTTTTAACAATTATAGCAATTTTATTTTTATTTCAGGCTTGCAAAGTAGCCGAAAAAGCACCAAAAGGTATCACTGTAGCTAAGGGAAATGTTGTGCTAATCAGCACAAAGTACGGAGATATTAAGTTAAAACTGTATGATGAGACGCCTTTGCACAAAGCAAACTTTATTAAACTAGTAAAAGAACATTATTTGGACAGTACTTTATTTCATCGAGTGATTAATCATTTTATGATTCAAGGTGGTGATCCCGATTCAAAACATGCTGTAGCAGGTGCTATGTTGGGCAATGGTGATCTCCCCTATAAGGTTCCAGCAGAGTTTATTCCATCTTTGTATCATAAGAAAGGTGTATTGGCAGCTGCCCGTGAAGGAGATAATGTAAATCCTACCAAAGCATCTTCTGGGTGTCAATTTTATATTGTGCAAGGTAATGTTTTTACAAACGAGCAGCTTGATAACATTGAAAAGAAGCTAGGAAAGAAATATACTGAAGAGCAACGAAGGGTTTATACTACCATTGGTGGAACTCCTCATTTGGATGGTAATTATACGGTGTTTGGTGAGGTAATAAGCGGGTTGGATGTAGTTGATAAGATTGCCGCTGTTAAAACTGACAAAAATAATCGTCCTTTAGAAGATATTCAAATGATGGTTTCGTTTGTTGAGAATTAAAAACAGTATACATATTATATATATAGGATGCAACTTTTCTACAGAAGCTTTGGTGAGGGCGAACCGCTGATTATACTGCATGGTTTGTATGGTATTTCTGATAATTGGGTAACTCAGGCCAAGGATTTAGCCTCTTCTTACAAGGTATTTATTCCCGATATGCGCAATCATGGACAGTCGGGGCATAGCAGTGTGTTTAATTATGATGCTATGGTTGCCGATATTTCAGAGTTTATTGATACGTACGAATTAGTGAAGCCCGTTATCCTTGGTCATTCGATGGGAGGGAAGGTGGCTATGAAATTTACTTTAGAAAATCCTGATATGGTTTCTAATTTAATTGTGGTGGATGTAAGTATGCGCCAGTATCATTACAGGGAATATCATTTAAAGCTGATGAGTGCGATGCGTTCGATTGATTTTACCAAAGTGCAATCGCGCAAAGATGTGGAAGAACTACTTACGAGCTCAATTGAGGATGTGCGTACTCGTTTATTCATTATGAAAAACCTGTACTGGACAGAACGCAAGTCGCTTTCGTGGCGCATTAATATTGCCACCATTATGGATAATATCGATTATGTGTTCGAGGGGGTTACTTCGAGTACTATTTTCGATAAACCTGCATTATTTATCCGTGGTGCCGAATCGGATTATGTTATTGATAGCGATTTTGCTCAGATATATCATAATTTTCCACAAGCTGATATTAAAACTATTGAAGGTGCTGCACATTGGGTGCAAGCCGACCAGCCCGAAGCTTTTATGCAAGCTGTAAAATACTTCTTGAATCTTTAAAAAGGCTTTTAGCTGTTTAGGCTTTTAGGCTATTAGGAAGACAATTTGACGATTTAGTGATTTGGCGATTTGGTGATATAGTGATTTGGTGATTTAGGAAATAACTACATCAAAAGCTTTTGTAAGATAAAGGCTTTTTCTTTTTCCAACTTTATAGGTTTTCAGTAGCTTAGGGTGTGCCAAATAAATTGCAGCACGTGCGGATGCAATTTACACACGTGCGGACGATGCTGACGTACGTGCGGATGCAATTTACACAGGTGCGGACGATGCTGACGCACGTGAGGATGCA
>CAYRBL010000252.1:0-5340 GCA_964422385.1 uncultured Bacteroides sp. | reverse complement strand
ATGAAGGGGAATACCAACGCTATGAAGTTGACTTCCGCCATCCATTTATCGAAATTGATAACAATAAATGTATCTTGTGCTCACGATGTATAAGGATTTGCAAAGAGGTGGTAGGTGCTAATGCGCTTGGATTAGTTAATCGAGGTTTTATTACATATGTTGCTCCAAGTATGGGCAAAACATTGATGGATACCAATTGTGAGTCTTGTGGTTTATGCATTTCTACCTGTCCAACAGGTGCAATTACCGAAAATGTAGACTTCAAACCTGGTCCTATAAAATTAGATTCATGCGATACTATTTGTAATTATTGTTCGGTAGGTTGTTCTATTTCTAAAAATCATAAAAATGGTTTTGTAATGAATGTAACTGGGCGTCATGGACAAATTAATAAGAATGCAAATATCTGCCGTTATGCTAAATTTGGTTATAAAATCAATAATGATAGCAACCGAATTCTTAAACCACTTTTAAAAGTTGATGGAAAGTTTAAAGAAATTGAGTTTACTGAAGCTTTTGATATTATTACTGAAAAAATAAAAGCAGTTAAACCTGATGAAAATGTATTCTTTTCAGGAGTGCGTCTTTCAAATGAAGAAATGTATCTTGTATATAAACTTGCAAGATATGGAGCAAAAACAAATAATATAAATAGTTTCCATTATTTGGGACGCGGATCAGGATACCATGTAAATACTATTGATAATACTTTGTTTGAAAAAATAAATGAAGCCGAAAAGGTATACTTATTAGGTGCTGAAATTAATAATGACAATGCAGTAGTTGGGTACATGATTAACAATGCTCAATTCAGGAATAATCTTAAACTAGAAGTTATCCATACTGATGAAAATAATTCAATGAAGCATAAAGCTGATATAAATTCAGATATTAAGAATTACTATTATTTTGTAAAAGCTGTTAATCATTATATCGTATCTAATAATAAACAGAACACTGACTTTATAAAAGAAAATTGTAAGGGTTTTGATACTTATAAAGAACAATTATTAGGAGAAGATTTTAATTTTTTAGCTGAAAAAGCTGCATATTCTAAAGATTATATTGTAAGTTTTGCTAACGAATATGTATCGCAATCAAAAGCTATTCTTGTTTACTCAGAAAAAGAGATATCATCTAATGCAAGTATTGAGATTTTTAATCTTGCGATGTTAACAGGTAAATTAGGTAAGAATTCTTTTGGTTTAATTTCTTTAAAAGAAAAAAATAATTCTGCTGGCATTTTTGACATGGGGATATGTCCAACACTAGGTTTGGGTAACCATGATATTCTTGATGAGAAATTGCAAAAGATTATCAAAAAAACATGGAATGTTGAAGACTTACCATCAAAAATTACGAACTCTATGATTTCAGATTTAGGTCAGGGAATCTACAAAAACCTCTTTATTTTTGGTGAAGATCCAATTGGATGTGCTATTGATGCAGAAATTGTAAATAATTGGTTTAACAAGGTAGATTTTGTTATGGTTCAAGACTATTATATGACCGAAACTGCTAAACATGCTGATTTGATTATGCCTTCTTCTTTCCCAGTCGAAACTGGTGGTAGTTTTACAAATGCTCAAAATACTATTGAGAAATTCGACGGTATAATGAAATCTAAAGTTGAGAAAAGAAATCATGAACAATTAAATGAACTATTGAAAAAGTTTGGTGATAACAATATTCATGCTGATGTAACCGATATTATGATGGAAGTTATTACCATTCTTCAATATGAATACAAACAAGATTATCAGTTTAATTTTACAGAAGGTGATAATACTAACAGAATATTCAATTATGGATGCGATGCTGTTGTAAAGTATTTTGAAGATTCATTTAATGAGAAAATAAATAACAACATAAATTAAAAGGATACTATGAATGCTATTAATTTTATATCGCTTCAGGTAAAGTGTCCACATTGTAGCAAATCTTTGATGGACGATCAATTTAATATTGATAATCTACCAAGTATCAAACTCTCTGCAGATTGTAGAGGTAAGTATGGTACTTTAAGATTAAGTTCTATATATGGCAGTTTTAATTCTGATACCGATTTAGATTTTATCCAAAAGGAAATTGCTAACATTTATTGTCCTCATTGCAGGGCTAATTTATTTACCAAAGAGCAATGCAAAACTTGCGATGCTCCTATGGTTACTTTGTTACTCGAAATAGGAGGGAAGGTTACTTTCTGTTCGCGTAAGGGATGTCAGGCTCATAATATTGGACTCGAGGATTTATCTGTAGCTTTAAAACTTATGCACTTGGAATTCGAGCAAGGAGATAAAGTAAAGTTCGAAAGTGACGATATTATTACTCCCGAAAGAGTAAAACCCAAATCAGATAAAGATCTTCACAAAGAAATTATCGAAAGTGGAACATTTCTACATATCTATTGTCCGTATTGCAGGAAAACTTTGATAGAAGATGAAATGTTGAAGCTAAGTATCCTTAACGAAAAAAATGAAAAAGGTTTTGTTATGCTGAGTCCTTACCTAAATGTGTTCTCAGCTAAATCAACAGTTTCAATTCCCGAAGAAAAAGAGTTGAAAGATATAAAATGTTTCCATTGCGACACGAGTTTAAAAATCAATGAAGATAATTGTCAGAAATGTGGATCTGCCATTGCAAAAGTTTGGGTTAGTGCCCGTACTAAAATGATTGATTTCTTTATTTGTTCTAAAAAAGGTTGTACTTGGCATGGCTTAAGCAAAAATGATTTGGATGATATCAGGCTTGAAGATAGTTTGGAATGGTAAATTTTAGCATTAAATAATATTTTTAATACAAATTAATATGGATAACTCTACTACTAACTCATTAATTATTGAATTCGCGCTCACTTTCGAGCAGTTTACAATAGAAATGTACACACATCTTGCAGCAATTTGTGAAAACGATTCGATGAAAAAAAGATTTTATCAATTGTATTTGGACAAAACTAATAATAAATCAAAATTATTTAGCATAAAGAATTTTGATAAAATTGTTTTTGCTGATGGTACTTTCGAAAAAATAGATTCAATTGCCAATCAGTTCAACATTTCTTCTTTTAAAGATATTTCTTATAAAGATGCTTTATTAGTTGCAATGCAAAACGAAAAAAGTTTATTCAAATTTTATTTAGCATTATCTGATGGTATTGATGAGCCGAAAACCAAACAATTGTTTTCGAACCTTGCACAGGATGTTGCCCAGCATAAACTCTTATTTGAACTCGAATATGAAATAAATTTCGAGCATCCTTTTATCGAAATTGATAATTCTAAATGCAATCTTTGCAACGATTGTGTTACTGTTTGTAGCGAAGTAGTTGGCGCCAATGCTTTAAAATTAGTTGAGCATGGTGTTGCTCCTTCTTCTGGTGTAAAATTACAGGATACTAATTGTGAAAGTTGTGGCATGTGTATAGCCGCTTGCCCTACCAATGCTATCACCGAGAAGCTTGTTGTAAATTATGAAAATCAATTTTTAGAGTCTTTCGAATCTATTTGCAATTATTGTTCTGTTGGTTGTAGTATCAAGATTTTTACCGACGAAAATGGTACTATAGTTAAAGTTGACAGTATTAAAGGTACAATTAATACTGATGCCAGTATTTGTAAATATGCTAAGTTTGGTTATCAATACCTAAATGATGCTAAGAGGATTATTAAACCTCTACTTAAAGTTGACGGTGTCTTCGAAGAAATTAGTTTTAAAGAAGCGTATGATTTAATTGCTACCAAGATAAAATCGGTTGCTCCTAACGAAAACGCTTTCTTTGCAGGTGCACGTCTTACAAATGAAGAAATATATTTGATTCAAAAACTTGCAAGGGCTGGTGCCAAAACCAATAATATTACAAGTATGCACTACATTAAAAGAGGTGCGCATATTATAAATACTTCTTTTGATAATGTCCCTTTTGAAGAAATTTCGGGTGCAAGCAAAATTTATTTAATGGGTACCGAACTTAATCTCGAAAACCCTGTAGTAGGTTTTATGGTTTACGATACCAAACAGAAAAATAACATCCAAATTGAGGCAATTACCTTACAAGATGCTACTTCAATGGAGCAAAAATGCGATTCTGTTATTAAAATTAACTCCTATTATCATTTTATCAAAGCAGTAAATCATTATATTATTTCTAATAAATTATATAATATGATGTTTATTAACGATAATTGCGATAATTTTGATAAATACTGTGCTAATACACTTTCCGAAGATTATAACAACTTGCTTTTATTGGCTGGTGTTGATAATGCAGTGGTATCAAAATTTGCAAATGAGTATAACGAACAGAAGAATGCAATTCTTTTATTTACCGAAAAAGAGATTTCCGCTCCTGCTTCTACCGAATTATATAATCTAACAATGCTTACAGGTAAATTGGGCAAAACTTCTAATGGTTTAATAGCTTTAAAGGTTAAAAACAACTCACAGGGTGTATTTGATATGGGGGCTTATCCAACTTTCAGTGTAGGTTACCAAGATATATGTGATGCCGAACTTATTAAAAAACTAGAAAATAGTTGGGAGGTATCTGATTTACCTACTCAAAATTACAGAGAGCAAGAGATTTTGTTGCGCGAAGGTAAGATTAAAAATATTTTTATTTTTGGTGAAGATCCAATTGGCTGTTCTATCGATAAGGATTATATAAAAGAAGTAGGATTAAAGCTGCAATTTGGCGTTGTTCAGGATTATTTTATGACCGAAACTGCCAAGTTTGCCGATTTAGTTTTACCAGCTTCTTTACCATTTGAAATTGGTGGACATTTTACCAATACACAAAGGTATATTCAGAAAGTTAGCAAAACAAAAGCTTCTCCTTTAGCCGAAAACTCATATCAACAAATCAATGCCTTACTTAAGAAGTTTGGCGTTAAAACAAGTACTGATTCAGATGAGGTGATGTTCGAGGCAATCTCTCTGTTGCCGGATGTTTCCGAAGATTATACTCGCAATAAATATAAGTTTGTAAATACTGCCGATAATTTTTACAAACGTTTATTCGACTATGGTTGCGATACTGTTGTTAAATATTTTGATGAGTATTTTGAAAACCAATTTAAGAATTAATTTTATAATAAATTAAGATGAAACAATTTGAAAACATCGACGAAATATTAGATTTCGCCATTAATGAAGAGCAACAAGCAATAGATTTTTATATGTTTTTGGCCGAAAGTGCGAAACAAGATAGTATAAAGGCTGCTTTTATCGATTTTGCTAAAGAAGAAGTTAATCATAAAAACAAATTAATGGACATCAAACAAAATGGTTTGTTTGCCATGAGATCGGAAGAGCACACGTCTGAACTCCAGTCACCTGAAGCTA
>CAYRBL010000251.1:3258-5391 GCA_964422385.1 uncultured Bacteroides sp. | reverse complement strand
CCTACACTTTTCAATTCTTTTAGGTTAGGAGTAATTGCATTTTTAACAATAGCTGCATCTCTTACCAACCTTTCGTAACTTGCTGTAATTAATCCTGCTTTACTAAATTTAAGTTGTTCGTGTATTTTCAAATCACCTTTAGCAAGATAAAACTTAGCTGCAGGATTACAATTTGCATGTATTGCAAGTCCCATTTCTGCTTTAAGAATATTGTATTGTTCGGGATACATATTCATATTTTCGCCTTTTACAACTCCATATTTATTAAGTTGTGTTCTATTTTCATTAATTTTTTTAAAGTAAGTTTTGATATCAGGATGTGAATCTAATTTCTTTTTATTAATTTCATAAAAGTCCTGCAGATCTTCGTAAAGATCATAATGTTTGTAAACTATATTATTCATACTATAAATTATTTTTTATTAATATTATTGATTATATACTTCTACTTATTGTAATAAAGCTTGCCTTACCACAATCTATCCAGGTATCTAGTATTGTATCAACACCTATTTTAGCTGCTTTTTCAATAAACAGTCGTTGCCATATAGCATCCGATTTTAATACCTCTTTATTATCATAAAACGGACCTGAAGCATTTAGCAGTCCCATAAATATAAGTACTGTTGGTATGCCATTGTTGGCCAGCCACCATGCATTGGCTACACGATTTGAAAGTTGATAGCTATTTTCGGTACATAAATTTACATTTGGGGCAACTTTATTTACGCCCATTTTAGCTTCTTCTAATGCTTTTGCAATATTTTCATTACTTTCGGCTGAAGATTCAATATTATATATATTTTGTAATCTAGGGCTATTTAATAATATTAAATCTTTTACATACGATTTGCCCATTACCAAAACAATACCTTTTTTGCCATCAATAGTACATGTTGAAATCAATTCCCAAAACGCTGTTTTTGCATAAGGTTTATTTGTTTTCGTCCACCAATTTATATTTTTGTCGCCAATTTCCTTAGAGAAGTTAGTTCGTAAAAAACCATCTAATGATATTTCTTCAAAATCATCATAATTATATATCGGGTTCATAACATCCTTAGCTGTTACGGTAGCGCCCGTTATTTTTATAGCATCATTTAGTTCTTTAATAAATGTAGGTTTGTTTACAAACCTCGACATCATTTGCTTTGTACCTCTATATATTTTCATTTTAGTATAATTTAATTATTGTTGTGTTAATTGTATTTGTTTTATAAAAGCCCCCTAAGTGAATAGGAGGCATCTATAAATTGTATTGTTATTCCGTAATTCGTAATTCGTAATTCGTAATTTTGCCTTTAACTTTCGTAATTCGTAATTCGTAATTCGTAATTGATTTTTTAAGTTACAATCATTACAAATGGATTACTAAATGGCGACATTGTATTAGCAATAACTGGTGAATATCTGAACATATATTTCAATCCTGGAGTTAAACCAGTGTAATCAAATTTAGCATATTTAGTTACATCTGCCAATATCCAAACTGGATCACCTGTAGTAGGATACACACAATATTGCCATACATATCCTGTTGCACCATTGCGTGCTTTCAAAACTGCTTTTACTTGTCCTGAAATCCCTTGGGTATAGGATTCATCATTTTTATGAGTGGTTCTATCATCAACCACTGCTTCAAATCCCGACTGTAATATCACTGACTTACGGCCATCAGCGATATCATCTACATAATCCGCTTGATCAAAAAGCATTTGCAATAATGCTTCATAATCTATTTCGAATGTGTCTGATTCTAGCTGTCCTCCATGTATATGCTTGTTGTATGATACAATGGTTTTAGATAATTGTGCAAGCAACACTGCTAATGTAACTTTAGGAGTTGCGAATATTAATGGGTATAATGCCATTTCAGTAAGTATATTTTGCACTAATGCAAATACTACCGGTGGTTTTTTTGAACGAAAGTTTCTTTTTGTTCTTGCTCTTTTTGTTGCTACCATAATATTTTATTGTTAATTATTTAATTTGTATTTATGAATCTTAAAATTGTTTTCTGAATTGTAAACCGACTTTTTTGAATTATCACAATTTAGTCTTAAATTGTTAGAATTGTTTCTTAAATTGTCAACATTTAGTCTTAAATTGTTAGAATTGTTTGATAAATTGTCA
>CAYRBL010000251.1:0-3158 GCA_964422385.1 uncultured Bacteroides sp. | reverse complement strand
ATTTAGTCTTAAATTGTTAGAATTGTTTGATAAATTGTCACAATTTAGTCTTAAATTGTTAGAATTATCTCTTAAATTGTCAACATATAAGAGATTCCATATAGATTTTATTAAATTATTATACTTATATGTCTGATTTGAAGAATAAATTACTTTAACAGGATAAAAATCTAAACATAAAATCTCGTCATTTTCGAAATCAGTACATACATTTTTTTCAGCAAAGGCATATTTTAAGATAAAATTGCTTTCGCAGAATACGCTATTGTACGACAATATTACACCAGATGTAGAATATCTACTCATTTGCTTTGTACCTTCTTTTTTATAAAGGCTTTTTTTGTGACGATTTCTAAAAAGAGACTTTCTCTGTTTTGTGCGAAGTAAATGAATTGCTTTTTTTTTATAACAATCCATACAATTTTAATGTGGATCACTGGGCTTAAAATTGCGATGTAAAGATACTACTAATTTAGACACCCCCGACATCAACAATTATTTATTTTTGATTTAGAGGGATTTATTTTGTTAAAAGCCGAACAAATAAAAGCTAATGATAGGGTCTATACATCATTGCGACTTTAAGAAAGAAGCCCATATTATGATTATTTAACATATCAAAGCTGATATTGCCCTCATAAGTCATACTTTTTACTGCAATATCTTCTTTTTTTTAATAAGAAAAACATCAAAATACCCTCTCCACCGACTTTTTTTATTTCTTTTATCAAAATAATACAAGAAAAAGATAGCAAACCTAACAGGTTTTCAAAACCAGTTAGGTTTAAATATAATAAAGCTATACAATATCATTATATAGTGCATCAAAAAAAGGACAATTCTAATTCATTGAGATTCCTCATTGCGCTTCGCTTCATTCGGAATGACAATTGTTCAGTGGTTTTAGGAGCGGAAAGTGCGGCTTTGCCGCACTTTCCGCCACCCCCATAAAAAAAGACGAGCTGTCATTCCGAACGAAGAGAGGAATCTCATGAAATTAATAATACACCTATACAATATTATTATATAGAGCAACAAAAAACGATTATCCTAATCAATAAACCCCACACAATAATAATAAATAAAAAACTCCTGTTAGTAACCTAACATATAACCAAAATAATTATTACCTTTGCAGCCTGAAAGAATTCATTAAATTAAAACTAATGAGACCTGATTTTAAAAACATTGATTACAAACCAGACCTTAAGGATTCGAAATCCTTTGAGCAATGGGAAAAAGAAACAGGAAACGAAAAATCCTGGATAACGCCTGAGCAGATACCCGTAAAACCTGCTTATGGCCCCGAAGATCTTCGAGGCATGGAACATTTGGACTATGCAGCAGGGATACCTCCTTTCTTAAGAGGTCCCTATGCAACGATGTATGTGATGAAACCTTGGACGGTTCGTCAGTATGCAGGCTTTTCAACAGCCGAAGAATCAAATGCATTCTATCGCCGTAATCTTGCAGCCGGACAAAAGGGTTTGTCAGTAGCATTCGATTTGGCAACACATAGAGGCTACGATTCGGATCACGAAAGAGTGGAAGGCGATGTGGGAAAAGCCGGCGTTGCTATAGATTCCATCTTAGATATGAAGATACTTTTCGACCAGATTCCTTTGGATAAAATGTCGGTTTCGATGACCATGAATGGTGCTGTGCTTCCTGTGCTTGCCTTTTATATAGTGGCTGCGGAAGAACAAGGCGTGAGCATGGAAAAACTAAGCGGAACCATACAAAATGACATCCTTAAAGAGTTTATGGTGCGAAATACCTACATTTATCCACCGCTGCCTTCGATGAAAATCATAGCCGATATCTTTGAGTTCACTTCTAAGAACATGCCTAAGTTCAACTCGATAAGTATATCAGGATACCACATGCAAGAAGCCGGTGCCACTGCTGATATTGAGTTGGCATACACTCTGGCTGATGGTTTGGAATACCTGAGAGCAGGTGTAAATGCAGGCATGGACATCGATTCTTTCGCACCTCGCTTATCTTTCTTTTGGGCTGTTGGCATGAATCATTTTATGGAGATAGCCAAGATGCGTGCTGCACGTATGCTTTGGGCTAAGCTAGTAAAACAATTTAATCCTAAGAATCCAAAGTCGCTTGCTTTGAGGACGCATTCGCAAACTTCTGGCTGGAGCTTGACAGAGCAAGATCCTTTTAATAATGTTACCCGCACTTGCGTGGAAGCTATGGCTGCTGCTTTGGGGCATACCCAATCGCTGCACACCAATGCCTTGGATGAGGCAATTGCATTGCCAACGGACTTCTCTGCACGTATCGCACGTAATACTCAAATATATATTCAGGAGGAAACTAACGTTTGTAAAGTAGTTGATCCATGGGCCGGTTCCTATTATGTAGAGTCGCTTACCAATGATCTGGCTCAAAAAGCTTGGACATTGATAGAGGAAGTTGAGAAACTTGGCGGCATGGCAAAAGCGATAGAAACGGGTATCCCTAAGATGCGTATCGAAGAGGCTGCAGCGCGCAAACAAGCTCGTATTGACTCTGGAAAAGACACTATTGTAGGTGTAAATAAATATCGTCTGGAAAAAGAAGACCCAATCGACACTTTGGAAGTAGATAATACTGCCGTGAGGATTTCACAAATAAAACGTTTGGAAAGTTTACGCGCCAATCGCAACAATGATGAGGTGAAAGCAGCTTTGGAAGCATTAACCGAATCGGCTAGAACCGGCGAGGGTAACTTATTAGCATTAGCTGTAGATGCAGCACGCAAACGTGCAAGTTTGGGTGAAATATCGGATGCTTTGGAAACAATATATGGAAGATATAAAGCAGTGATTCGTTCGATTTCGGGAGTGTATTCTTCCGAATCTAAAGATAACGATGTATTCCGTAAGGCTTGCGAACTTGCTGATAAGTTTGCCGAAATGGAAGGTCGTCGTCCACGAATTATGATTGTAAAAATGGGTCAGGATGGCCACGACCGCGGTGCTAAAGTAGTGTCGACAGGCTATGCTGATATAGGTTTTGATGTGGATATCGGACCATTGTTCCAAACACCTGCCGAAGCTGCCAAACAAGCAGTGGAAAACGATGTGCATTTTGTGGGAGTGTCGTCACTTGCAGCTGGTCATAAGACTTTAGTTCCTCAAATTATTGAAGAATTAAAGAAG
>CAYRBL010000250.1:0-5419 GCA_964422385.1 uncultured Bacteroides sp. | reverse complement strand
TCGGGTTTTGCCCCTGTAACCTTTATTTTTTTGATAGTACTAAGAGTAGTAAGATTAAAAATAGTAACAGAAGTATCCGATCCATTACTAGTGTATCCTTTGTTGAGGTCGTAGGCTAATGCTATACCGTGCACCCCTTTAGTGTTGGGAATGGTTCCTATTTTTTTATTAATTTTGGTATCGATAACATGCACTTGGGTACTATTGGCAACAAACAATCTGTTGTGCATAGTGTCGGCAGTTAAATAATCCCAGGCAAGCTCACCATCAATATGAATTTTATCATACAACTTATTATAAGCCGAAGTTTGTGCATTCATATTAATAATAAAAGCAATTAAAAAGAGTATCAGACTAAGTGTTTTTTTCATAGTTATAAATTTACGATAACATATATTTAAGGTTACATTTTAATGTATTTAATCTTTTAAAACATTAATAATTTTATCGCCTTTCAACACCGGAACAACCTTTGTAGAATCCATTGTAAAGGTATATTCCAATACATCATCCAGATTCAATTTCTTTAAACGATGTCTGTGTGCAGCCTTTTCGATATATGCTAAAGGATTTTCTTTTGCAGTATGCCATAAATCCAGAGAAGCTTCAGCGGCATCGCAATCTAATGTAAAATTAGTATTTTTAAGAAGTCTTTCTATTAATGCTCCGGCAAAGATAGTGTCTTCCAAGTTGAATTTATTCTTCCATCCTGCACATAAAATCACTATATTACTGTTTTCTTTTATTAAATAATCAGATAAAACACTTATATTATTAAAAGCACCAATCACAAGACCTTTTGCATCTTTTGCCAAAGCAATTGCTTGCGTTCCATTAGTTGTGCTATAAACAATAGTAGTCCCTTTTACCTCTTTATTCATAAAATTGAAAGCAGAATTACCAAAGTCGGCAAAGTCTAATACCTTTCCATCTCTTTCGGAAGCCACCAAAAAACCTTTAGATTTATATTCGCGTGCTTCATCCAAAGTAGAAACAGGTATAATCTCCTTAACTTCGTTTTCGAAAGCGGCACAAATAGAGGTACTAGCCCTAAGTATATCCACCATCACCACAATATAGTTGTCTTTAGTTATAATTTCGTCAAATAGCTTAGGCGTAAGGCAAACTTCAATTGTATTCATATTTAAAAAGTATAAAATTCTCTACAAAATTAATTGTTTCTGCCATATAAACGAGGATAAATGTTAAATGATTTAAAATTGTTAATAAATAAGTAAAAGAATTCTTTTTTTAGATTGTGTAGTTCATATATTTTTAGTAATTTTGAAGATTCTTATTACAATAATTAGTAACAATAATATGAGCGAATTAGAAAAAGATGACGAGATAATTAATGAAGCAACTTATACTGCCGAAAACATTCAGGTACTCGAAGGTTTGGAAGCTGTACGTAAAAGACCTTCCATGTATATTGGCGATACCAATACACGAGGTTTGCATCATTTAGTTTATGAAGTCGTAGATAACTCAATCGACGAAGCTTTAGCTGGACATTGCGACACTATTATCGTTAGTATTAACGAGAATAATTCTATTACCGTTGCTGATAATGGTCGTGGAATCCCTGTAGATTGGCACGAAAAGGAAAATAAATCAGCTTTAGAGGTTGTAATGACAGTATTACACGCCGGAGGTAAGTTTGATAAAGGTTCTTACAAAGTGTCGGGAGGTTTGCATGGTGTGGGTGTTTCTTGCGTGAATGCATTATCCAAACAATTAAAAGTTGAAGTTAATCGCGATGGTAAATCTTATGTTCAGGAGTATGAATGTGGGTTTCCTTTGTACCCTGTAAAAGAAACAGGTGTTTCGGATCAGACAGGAACCAAAACCACTTTCCTTCCAGATGATAGTATTTTCTCTACTTCAGTTTATAATTACGAGGTTTTATGCTCTCGTTTGAGAGAACTTGCTTTCTTAAATAAAAAAATAACTCTTAGCATCACTGATTATAGAGAGAAAAACGAAGAAGGTGAGTTCATAAGTAATACTTTTTATTCAGAAAATGGTTTAAAAGATTTCATCGATTATTTAGATGAAACAAGAGAGAAATTAATGCCAGAGCCAATTTGTATTGAAGGCGAACGAAACAATACTCCTATCGAGGTGGCTATGCAATACAACACTTCTTTCTCTGAAAATATCCACGCATACGTTAACAATATTAATACACACGAAGGAGGAACCCATCTTTCTGGTTTCAGAAGAGGTTTGACTCGTACTTTAAAGTCTTATGCCGATAAATCAGGTATGTTAGACAAGATAAAGTTTGATATTAGTGGTGATGATTTCCGTGAAGGGCTTACAGCAGTTATATCTTGTAAGGTTCAGGAGCCTCAATTCGAGGGCCAGACAAAGACTAAGCTTGGTAATACAGAGGTAATGGGTTACGTTGATCAAATTGTTAGCGAATTACTTACAAATTACCTTGAAGAACATCCAAAAGAAGCTCGTTTAATTGTTAATAAAGTTATTTTAGCTGCAACTGCTCGTCATGCTGCTCGTAAAGCTAGAGAATTAGTGCAACGAAAGAATGTTTTAACAGGTTCAGGGCTTCCTGGTAAGCTTTCGGATTGTTCTGAAAAGGATCCTTCTCTTTGCGAAATATACTTAGTGGAAGGGGATTCAGCTGGTGGTACTGCCAAACAGGGTAGAGACCGTAAGTTTCAGGCTATTCTTCCTTTAAGAGGTAAGATTTTGAATGTTGAAAAAGCTATGCAACATAGGGTTTTCGAAAGCGAGGAAATAAAGAATATGTATACCGCTTTGGGTGTGCACGTGGGTACCGAAGATGATTCTATGGCTCTTAATTTAGAGAAACTACGTTATCATAAAATCATTATTATGACTGATGCTGACGTTGATGGTAGTCATATTGCAACACTTATCCTTACTTTCTTCTTCAGATATATGAAAGAACTTGTTGAGCAAGGTTACGTTTATATTGCAACTCCTCCTTTATATTTAATTAAGAAAGGAAAAGAAGAACAATATTGTTGGACAGAAGAAGAACGCCAAGCTATTGTTGAGAAATACACTGTAAATGGTAAAGAAAGTAGTGTACATATTCAACGATACAAAGGTTTGGGGGAAATGAACGCTGAACAGCTATGGGATACCACTATGAATCCTGAGTTCCGTACTTTGCGTCAGGTGCAAATTGATAATGGTGCCGAAGCTGATCGTATTTTCTCTATGCTTATGGGTGACGAAGTTCCTCCTCGTAGAGAATTTATTGAAAAGAATGCAAAATATGCACGTATAGATATTTAGTTTAGGTGTTTAAATTGTTTATATGAAAATACTGCCTTTATGGCAGTATTTTTTTTGCCTATTTGTGAAGAAATTCTTTCTCTTTTCAAAGCTTTTTATTCAATATTATTTATTAATTTTACACCTTAAAACTTAAAACAAAATGGAGGAATTGGAAAACTTGCTCTATGATAGCAGCAGAAGGTGTATTTTGATGGCAGTGGATGTTTTGGAACAAAAACCCGAGCTATTTGAGCAGATGCTCAAGCTTTGTATGGAGTCCAAATATCCTATGGCGATGCGTGCCGCCCGTGTTATACAGTTTTATTGTGACAAATATCCAGAAAAAATCCTCCAACATATCGACTACGTGCTTCCATTATTTATAAATACTAAAGTGGACGGTGTTAAAAGAAGTATTCTAAAGATTTTCATCGATAGGATAGCTGTAAATTTAATCCCTGAATTGGGTCTCGTGCTTTCCAAATGCTACGATTGGTTACTTTCCGACAAGGAAGCTATTGCGGTAAGGGTCTACAGCTTGGAGTTGATTAATAAAATAGCATTGTCGGAGCCCGAACTCTTTCAGGAGCTAAAAATAGTAGCCGAGCAACTCGATTTAGATGCCTATCCAAGCCTCCGTTACCGAATGCGAAGGATATTGAAATCTTTAAAAACTACAAACAGTATTTATTAATAAATAATCAGCTTTTCTACTGAACCTGAGAATGCATCGTACTCGATTGAACGAGTACTGCGAGGCAAATTCACTATAATTCCAAACTGACTTATCGATGCTTTGGCTTCCTTTAATATATTATTATGGTATGATATTGTAATTTCGGAGAGCTCTGGTATTCTGTAGGCAAACCCACGTTTCCCTTTGTTAAGCACCGATTTTTGTTTGTTGTAACTATTTGCTCCGGCAAGCGTACCCTTACTTCTCACCGTAATATTCACATTTTCGCCCTCCTTATTATTCAAATCGAGAACTCCTTTTGTTGTTGAGAACTTAAATAACGGAGCATTATTTACGGTTATCGCCTTTGCAGAGGTATCTTTTTGAGGTACGAAATAATAAATATATGTCAAATTATGTTTCACCGTAATTCCGGAAAATAATTTCAGGTATTCATTTTCTTGTGTCTGTAGTTCGTTATAGATGAACTCTAAACTTGCCTTGTCTTTCACATCCAAATCGCCGTTGAGGTACGAAATTCTGGTTTCTTTCATTTTATTTATAAAATTCACCATCTCTTTTGCCTTCTGTTCCGTTGGTTTTTCAACGATTGTTTTCCTCAAAATCGTCTCCGTAACTATTCCGGTATCGCCTTCCACTTCTCGGTAAGTGGTGTCAACTTTTTCATACATATTCAAATCCACAAAGTTCTTAAATAACTCTGGATAATCGCTATTAGCCTTTGTTTCTTTAGTATTTTCTTTATAATAATTCTTCTCAGCATCTATATTTTTGCCACGCGTCGGATTTATCGATTTCAAATAACCTCTATAATCTATATTAACATTCATTTTTTTGCAATGTGTTTCTACAAAATACAATTGGGTCGAATCTGGTTCGCACATCGTAGTTACATCTACATCAGCTATCTGATAATTGGTAGTGTTTTCGGTAATAATATTTTTTAAACCCAAATATTTGTAGGCGTATTCAGCGTAAGGGCCTTTAACATACTCTTTTTGCACCACTTTTACAGTCACTTTTAAATACGTTTGCGGAAGCGTATAATAAAAACCCGCCTTATTGCTAGGTTTTGCATCCTTATTTATGTGCACAACATTGTATGAAGACATACACGACATCAATACTATACTGATAAAGGAAATATAAAAGCCAATTTTTAACCTATTCATTTGCTGTTTATTATTTTGTTGAATGAAATCTGATTTTCTTTTTTGCAAAGGTACTGTTTTTTTAAATAAATAATTCTTTTTTTAATATTATTATAATAAAGTTTAACAGCTATAATATTTATAAGATATATTATGTAAATATTTTTATTAAATAGTCTTTTTTTGCTAAAATTAAACCAGTTTTAGCAGAAGTTTTACGGGTTCGTAAAACTGTTACTAGAGTCCGTAAAACTGTTACTAGAACGCGGAAAACTGTTACTAGAACGCGGAAAACTGT
>CAYRBL010000249.1:2160-5444 GCA_964422385.1 uncultured Bacteroides sp. | reverse complement strand
GCCCCGAAGAAATCAGGGGCGCAGGTCGGTTATTGGGGCGGATTTGCTGTAAATAAAGGGCGAAATGAGTGTAAAAATGGGGCGAATTGCCTGTAAATTATAAAAAAGACGTTAATGAATACATTCTTTTGTTTTAATTTTTATAAAAACAGAAATTTAAAATACATGAAGCTATATAATCAAAACTACATTAATTTTAATTACTTTTGCAGAAAAAAATCATAATTCGTAATTTGTAATTTGTAATTTATGGAATTGTATTCAATAGAAACCGGTTATATTAAGTTAGATGGTGGGGCAATGTTTGGAGTAGTACCTAAAGTATTGTGGCAAAAACAATATCCTGCCGACGAAAACAATCTTTGCGATGCTATAATTCGCTCTCTTTTAGTAGTGGATGGCGAAAGGAAAATACTTGTCGACACAGGAATGGGCGACAAACAAGACGAAAAGTTTAAAGGTATTTACCACCTTCATGGCGATGCCGACTTAATTAATTCGCTTGGCGCAAAAGGTTTTAAACCCGAAGACATTACCGACGTTATTCTTACCCATCTTCACTTCGACCATTGTGGAGGTGCTGTTAAATACAATGCAGATCGCACTGGTTTTGAATATACGTTTCCAAATGCAACCTATTATATCAGCCGTAAGCATTGGGAATGGGCCAACAACCCAAATAGGCGTGAAGTTGCTTCTTTTTTAAAGGAAAATATTGTTCCAATAGGAGAAGGTGGACAACTAAAACTGTTGGACAACGAAGGCGAAATACTGCCAAACGTAAGCGTAAAGTTTTATTATGGCCACACCGAAGCGCAAGTAATTCCTTTTATAAATTATAATGGAAGAACTATTATTTTCACTGCTGATCTCATTGCTTTTACGGGTCACATTTCATTGCCTTACATCCCCAGCTATGATGTGCGCCCGCTAGTAACATTAGAGGAAAAAGGAGTGTTTTTTAAGGAAGTTATCGACAACAATCATATCTTATTTTTCGAACACGATTCGTATAATGAATGCTGTACCTTGCATAATACTGAAAAAGGAGTAAAAGTAAAAGAAGTTTTCTCTTTAAATGATTTTATTAAGAATCCAACTGCATATTAAGCTTTAATAAAGAGATAATAAATAATCAACCATACAACGATAAAGAATATTCCGGTGTAAAGGTTGTTGATATTATGCTTTAAATCTTTTTTAATAAGTAAGCGATACAAAGCCCAAATAATAAATGCGAGTATAAATATTAATGGAGTAAATAATCTCATGATATTGTAAAGCAAATTTAGTTATTCAAGGTTATGGCTCATAAAAATATAGCAAGCAGTTGAAAAAAGGAGGAAGCAAATTAATGTTATGTACACTGCTCTTGCTCTTTTTTTCCGTTCTTCTTCTTTTAGTCTTTCAAATTTTGTAAAATAATAAAGGTATTTAGCTTGTTTGTATAAGAATAAATAGTTTATTAAAAAGCTGAATGCAATAAAAACAAAAAATATTACAATATGCACATCAATTAGTCGCTTTGTAATTGCTGAATTAATTGCAAGGAAATTAGAGAAGAACATCAAAGTTATTAAAAACATAAAGATGTCGGTTCTAAAACTACTTTTGCCAGAGTCGGGCCTTCTATTATCAGCATTATTATCAATATAAACATCTATACCTTTTTCGGCAAGTGCCTTTTTTTGAGAATTCATTCTGAATTTAATAAAATATATAACAATTTTATCAATTGCTAATTGGAATCTATGGTCCAATTTATGCACAAAATAATGTATTATATTCCATAATCTTTCCATAATAATTAAATTTATTTATTTTGTTTTAAATAATAATAATATAGTAACAAATTTATATTTAAAAGTGATTTTTTCAAATGTACTTAAAAACAATTTTTAATTTTATCTTTTATCATT
This sequence comes from uncultured Bacteroides sp., assembly GCA_964422385.1. Lineage (GTDB taxonomy): Bacteria > Bacteroidota > Bacteroidia > Bacteroidales > JACABE01 > JBAXLO01. The sequence goes on along the minus strand of CAYRBL010000249.1, from coordinate 3,525 downwards.
TAGTTATTGCAACTGGTTAGCCATTTGCATATATCTTTGTGCGCTATCGTTATCCCCTTCCGATTGCGCAATCTGAGCAAGCATCATATAAGCAGGCTTGAAGCCTTGGTTTTGTTCCAATAATTTCTGTAAAGAAGCTTTTGCAGCAACTAAATTATTCTGTCGCGCATATACATTTGCAGCAATATAATGTGCCATGTAATATTTATAATTATTTTTAATAATGCGATTACAAGTATTTAAAGCATTATCAAAATCATTTTTATAAAAATATATAATAGATTGCGAATATAAAGCATTGTCTAATTCAGGATCAAATTTCAGAAGCATTTTAATAGTCATATCGGCACTATCAAACTTCTGAACTCTTGTATAAGCGTCTGTAAGGTTTAAAAGGGCAGCTTCGTTTGTTGGTAAAGCTGTAATTGCTTTCTTAAAATAAGGAATTGTATTAACTGTGTCGTTCTTTTGCAAAGCCATTTCGCCAAATAAATCGTTTTTATCATTCCTTTTAATGATAGCACAAATAGGCATACCATCCACATCTATTGTATGTACAGTATTGGCTGGAGGGAATGTTTTGTTCTTCAACTGTGCTGAGTTGATGCCTGTATTTACAAAGATTGCATAATCCCAATCATTGTTTCCCCTTTCGTAATATCTGATAAATACCACTTCAAACTTGGCAGTATCATTTCGCAAATAATAACTAACCGGCGAAGTAAGCCAAGCACCAATTTTAATCTTAGATTTATCGTTTGGATCATCCTTTTTAGCATTTTGCTTAATCCATTCGGTGGCCTCTCTTAAGCTATGGAAATAATAATCCATTTCATAATTTCCATAAGCAGACTTAACTCCTCCAGCTATTTCGTTAAAATAAACATACTCGTAAGGGTGGTTATTTATAGTGTGTTTTATTGGGCTAAAAGAAAGTAGAACTACAGCTATTAATCCAATAAATTGCAATTTGTTATTTTTAATAAAGCCAATAGCTCTATTGAAACCTAAGCCAGCAACCACTACTAGTGGAGGATATGTAAACAATGCATGTCTCCAACCGCCGTAAACATTCGAATGTTTGTAAACGATATAAAAGATAGGGAAGCCAAATGAAAACAATAAAAGCATTGCCCAGAGATATCCTAAATTCTTTTTACGTAATGTAAAAATATAGATTAAAGCACCTATCAAAACAGCAATCGGAGCAGTAATTATTATGTATTTTATGGTATAATAAGGAGGTACTTTGTCAGACCAAATTGCAGCACCTTCAAATATCTGACGAAGGCTTGCACCAAAGTTTGTCATTGAAGTCAGTGCCTTTAGTGGATTACTTATTGGAGATTCCAACGCATAAGGCCA